>NZ_SPHN01000023.1:0-31323 GCF_005844145.1 Enterococcus sp. BSD2780061688st2 D3 | reverse complement strand
CCGAACACAGAAGTTAAGCTTCTTAGCGCCGATTGTAGTGAGGGGTTGCCCCTTGTGAGAGTAGGACGTCGCCACGCTGGTAATATTCCGGCATAGCTCAGTTGGTAGTAGCGCATGACTGTTAATCATGATGTCGTAGGTTCGAGTCCTACTGCCGGAGTAGTTAAAGCACAATAGAGTAATCTATTGTGTTTTTTTGTATTACAAGAAAATATAATTTTTAAAAGCTCACTGTTAAATGATATTGGTGAAATTCGCTAACTTCAAAAAATATAGAGCCTAAAAACGTAATTAAACGGAACGAAAGCAGAATTTTCGCTAAAAAAATTTAAATGTGCTAGCATCAACTTGTAATACATTGAAGGAGGTAATTGATAGATGTATCTAAAAATTTCTGAAAAAGCACAAGAAAGACTACAGAAGTATACTGATGAGGGTGCCACGATCATTCTCGATTTGGATGATGGTGTAGGAAAATATTCAAAGATGGGTGTTTGCTCATTGGATACTAGTTTCCGTTTACTCCTTTTAGATAAGAAACAAGAAAAAAATGATTATCCGCTCACTGTAGACAGTGACATAGGTGAAGTCTATATCAAAGACTATTCAAAAATGTATATGGATGAAGCAATGACACTGACACTTGATCCACGATTAGGTGTATTTAAACTTGAAAGCCCAAGTGGAACATTAGATAGTCATGTACAATTAGTTGATCTGCGACCATAATAGATAAAAAGTTAGAATATTGGATAAAAGTCCTGACGATATTCTAGCTTTTTTAGAATGTAAAACAAACAAACGAACGAACGAACGAACGTAAAACCTATCCACTAAATCTTAATTCAGGAAATAATATCTTGAGATTGTTGAGAAACAGGTAGCAGTGAAAAGATTTTCTTCATGCAGCTAGTTACTAAATCTACAAGTGGATAGAATGAAAACAAAGAGAAATAAAATAAAAAAAGATTTGCGATTTTTTTTAGCAGAGAACAACAAAAAAACAGCGTGAACACGCTGATAAAACAACATGTTACGCTGTATAGAGAAGCCACTTGCCGGGTTTGAACCGGCGACCTCTTCCTTACCATGGAAGCGCTCTACCAGCTGAGCTAAAGCGGCAAAAATCTTACAGATATTAGGATAACTAATATAGGTGGATTTGTCAATATTTAATTAGAGAAAACAGCTATTTTATGTTTGGAAATAAGGGACAAAATACTGTTTTTAAATAACGTATTTTAAAAAAATTTTTCCATAAAAAAATAATAGAAATTTTCAAAAAAAGTATTGCGTTATTTATCGTAACTTGCTATTATATACATGTACTTGATTCCGGCATAGCTCAGTTGGTAGTAGCGCATGACTGTTAATCATGATGTCGTAGGTTCGAGTCCTACTGCCGGAGTAATTTGACCACAGTCGCTGACTGTGGCTTTTTTTATAGAGAAAAAATAATATTTCCATAGGTAAAAACGGTTCATTGGAGGAATTCCTTGAGCCTATTTTTTTTGCTAAAAATGGTGAACGAAAAAGCGTTTGTTTGACGAAAAAAGGTG
Source organism: Enterococcus sp. BSD2780061688st2 D3 (assembly GCF_005844145.1). Lineage (NCBI taxonomy): Bacteria > Bacillati > Bacillota > Bacilli > Lactobacillales > Enterococcaceae > Enterococcus > Enterococcus sp. BSD2780061688st2 D3. The sequence goes on along the minus strand of NZ_SPHN01000023.1, from coordinate 29,764 downwards.
GTCTAAAAAGAGTACTCTTTTACCGAGAGCTTTTACTGTTAGAAAATTCAAAAAAAGAGTAGATTATAGGTATCAAAAATGAAAGGTCGAATGCTTTATGACAAGTTTAAAACCACGTGATGCTGCGCAAGATGAATTATTATCTCCGGAAAATTCTGTATTTCTGTTGATCGATTATCAACCAACCCAAGTCAATTCCATCAACTCCATGGACCGCCATCAATTAATTGAAAATGTAACAGCCGTGACGAATCTGCTGAAAGAGTACCAAGTGCCGATCATCCTTTCGACAGTCAATGTGGCAACTGGTCGCAATCAGGAAACGATTCCCCAATTAAAAAATGTGTTAGCTGATTTACCTAGCTATGACCGTACGTCAATCAATGCTTGGGAGGATGCAGAGTTTAAAGCTGCCGTTGAAGCGACTGGTCGAAAAAAATTGATTATTGCCGCATTATGGACGGAAGCTTGTTTAACTTTTCCGACCTTAGATGCTTTGCAAGCTGGTTATGAAGTGTATCCGGTGGTGGATGCAGTTGGTGGCACAAGCGTGATTGCCCATGAAACTGCTTTGCGCCGTGTGGAACAGGCGGGTGCGCAATTGACGACGTTTGCCCAACTGGCTTGTGAGATGCAACGTGATTGGAATCGAGGAAAAACTGTACCAGTCTTTGTTAAAGCAATGCAAGACAAAGGAATTTTCTTGAAATTACAGTGAGGTGGGAGAATGCTTGATGTGATTGGTTCTATCAAAAATTTACAAGAAACAACTGAGCGCCATTTTCTGCATATCAAAAATCAACATGACTTCATTCGAATCTGGGCGATTCAATTTGAAATCGCTTATACCGATTTTAGGGTCATCCAAATGGCGTTACAATTAGCTAACGAAGGGGCATTATTATCCGAATTTACGCAAGCATATCAAGCAGTTTATCAGTTTGAGTATGCTTTTGCAGAAGGTGGTTTGCCAGTGTTCAACCAACAATTTGGTAAACAAATGTCGGAATATGAACATGCGAAAAATCACTTGAGAGATGTTTTAGAAAGAATCAGGCAACAACAACCTCCAGTGACTGCTGAAAATGATTTGATTTAGGAGGAGATCCAAGATGGTCCAAGAAATGATTTACGATGTGGAAAATCAACTGGCATGCGACGTGTATCAACCCACCGTGACCAAAGGAACGATTATTCTGATTCACGGTGGTGGATGGTTTCGAGGAGATAAGCAAAAAGAATCAGCCTTAGCTGAACAGTTGAGGACAATTGGTTATTTGGTTATCGCTCCTAATTATCGTTTGGCACCCAACTATCTTTATCCAGCTGCCTTGAACGATGTGTTGAAGGTTTATGATTGGTTGCTAGCAAGTGATTTGCCAGCGGAAAAGGGAAAAATTGCCGCTTTAGGATCTTCTGCTGGCGGTAATTTAGCAATCGAACTGGCTTTACAAAAGGGAATTGCTGCGGCTTCTTGGTCAGGGATTATTGATTTAGTGGATTGGGTGGCAAAACATCCAGATGTCGTAGCTGAAATGAACCAAAACCCCAATTTTGATCAACAGGAAAGTCGTCAGATCGATCAAGGGGGAACCAACGATGCTTTTTATAAGTGGTTTATATTGAATTATGTCGGTCAGGATCAAGTTTTGCTACAGCAAGCAGATCCGTTGCAACGGGTCTCAGCTGAGAGTGGGCCGATCTTTTTGGCCAATTCTTTAGAAGAATTGGTACCGTTGAGTGGTGTGTACAAATTGCAACAAAGTTTGGCTGAACAAAAGGTTCCTAGTGAAAGCAAACTTATTGCTGGTAGCCAACATGGAGAGGGTTATGCCGATGAAGTTTTTGCGAATACGCTGAATTTTTTACAGGAATACTTAGGCTGAAATCGGACTAAATTGAACCATGAAAATTGCTGAGTTGATTGAATATGAGGAATGAATTCAAGTCAGAAAAAGTTTTTAAGATGATCCAGTAAAAAAGCTGATGAAGGATGAATATTTTTTATCAGCTCTTTTCTGGACTCCAACGGAAATGTAAAATAATCACAATAGAAAAATAGCGTTACTATGTTAATGAAAATCTAGCTTCATAAACTAACTCCTTACGATAAAATAATAGGCTATCGCTAGTCTGGGTTGCAGTATAGTTATCAGCCAAATGGTCCATTTTAGGAAGTAGAAAAAGGTGCCCAACGTTCTAGGCATATAACTTCTGCTATATATCTATGAGTAAAGGCCTGTGTTAAAGAATACTTTTGTAATGAGGGAATATGGGACAAATCTAAAAATCGGTTTTGCTACAGACTCTCGAATAAACGGCGGGAGCAGAAGCAACTCCCTCGGAAATAAGCCGAAGTTCACAAAAATTTGAAAAGCAATTTTCGTTCATTTCTTCTTATTTCTCGGAGTTAAACACTTCTGTCCCAGCTTCTCTCAAATAAACGGCGTCCAAAGGTCAGATTTTTCGGAAATTTCAAAAAGAGGTTGGGACAGAAGTAAGAAACACTTTTGTCTCGACCTCTTTGTTCACAGTAGTATTCTTTGTGCCGATGAATGAAAATTCTTTGAAGAAAATGAGTTGAGAGGACATTGTAATTCAAAGAACTTAAGAGTAGAATGATAAGTACATTTTGGATTGGAAGGATGATTGGATGAAAGCTATTACTTCGGATATGACGAAAAAATTTGAACAACAGTTTCAAGCAAGCAACAAGAAACAAGCATTACAAAGAGCTGTGGTAAAAAACGGAATCACTGCTTCTGCAGAGAATGTTTCTGCACATGTGACAAATACACCTGTATTTTCTATTGATCTAGCAACAGGAAAAGTTGCGAATCAAAAGCAATCAGGACGCTGCTGGATGTTTGCAGCATTAAATACATTCCGTCATAAATTATTGAATCAGTTCAATTTAAAAGATTTTGAATTATCTCAAAACTACACATTTTTCTGGGATAAATATGAAAAAGCAAACTATTTCTATGAAAATATCATTGCTACTGGAAAAGAAGCACTGGATAGTCGAAAAGTTGCCTTTTTACTTACTACACCTCAGCAAGATGGCGGACAATGGGATATGATCGTTTCACTATTCCAAAAATATGGCGTTGTTCCTAAATCAGTGATGCCAGAGAGTGCAAATAGCTCTAATTCTCGTGAATTGAATAATTATCTAAACAAGATATTACGTAAAGATGCAGTTGCTTTGCGCAAAATGATTGCTGATGGAGAAACAAAAGAAACGATTCAAGCTAAAAAAGAAAAAATGCTAGAAGATGTCTATAATTTCTTGGCAACTTCTTTAGGTACACCTCCAAAAGAATTCGATTTTGAGTACCGTGATGAAGACAAAAATTACCACATCGACCAAAATCTTACACCACAAACATTCTATGACAAATACATCGGTGTAAAATTGGAAGACTATGTAAGTATCATCAATGCACCTACCAAAGACAAACCATTCGATCGTTCTTACACAGTTGAAATGTTAGGAAATGTCGTTGACGGAACAGAAGTAAAATACTTGAACGTTGATATGGAAACATTTAAAAAATTGGCGATCAGTCAATTGGAACAAGGAGAGTCAGTTTGGTTTGGTTGTGATGTGGGTCAATCTTCTACAAGAGATAGTGGAATCATGGCATTAGATGTTTATAGCATGGATGATCTATTTGATATTGATTTTACAATGACAAAAGCAGAAAGACTTGATTATGGAGAAAGTTTAATGACTCATGCGATGGTATTGACAGGGGTCGACATTGTTGATGGACAATCAACAAAATGGAAAGTTGAAAATAGCTGGGGTGAAAAAGTCGGAACGAATGGCTTCTTTGTGATGAGTGATGAATGGATGGACGAATACACTTATCAAATCGTCGTTCGTAAAGATTTATTGACAAAAGAACAACTAGCTGCATTTAATGAAGAACCAACTGTCTTGGCTCCATGGGATCCAATGGGCGCACTAGCTTAAATTCCAATAGCTTCAACAGGAGAGGGAAAAATGTAGATTCCTTCTCCTTTTTTAGTGGGTTTCCTTCTAAAAGAGCTAAAAAAGCAGTGTGTTCTTTGAGTGGATCATTTTTTCTAGAACTAGCTGACTACATGCTGATTTCCTTCTTTTCTAATCGTCTATGGTATAATTCATATAGCATATATAAAAGCAGAAGTCTGTTTTCCTAAGCATGTAAGGAGGAGTAGAAATGGATGTACGATCGGTCTTGTCAGAAATCAAGTTAGAAGGAAAAATCATCCCAATAACTGGTGGTGATGTCAATCAAACTTATCGGATTGAGGGGCAATGTTCTTATTTTTTAAAAATTCATCCGAACATCGGTAAAGAATTTTTTGAAGTTGAAGCAGCTGGATTAAAAGAATTAGCACCTTATGTACGTGTACCAGAAACTTACATGCTAGGAGAAATACAAGATGGCGCCTACCTGTTGATGGAATGGATCGAACCAGGAGAAGGTAGCCAGAAAGAACTGGCAGCCACTTTAGCCAACCTGCATAAGGTAACTGCACCGCAATTCGGTTATCGAAAGAACAACTATTTAGGTATATTGCCCCAAATAAATACGTTTGAGGAAGATTGGTGGACGTTTTTTTTCAAAAACCGATTAGAGAGTCAAATTGCTTTGGCACAAAAAAATAATCGATGGAATCAAGTACGGCAACAAAAATTTTTAGTCTTCAAACAATATGTACTTGAAAGTTTAGCGAACAAAAAGATTGTGCCTAGCCTATTGCATGGAGACTTGTGGAGTGGTAATGTGTTCTTTGATCAGCAAGGAACACCGGTTTTCATTGATCCTGCAGTATCTTATGGTGATCGTGAGCAAGATATTGCAATGAGTCAGTTATTTGGCGGTTTTCGTCCAGAATTTTTAGAAAGTTATCAATTCAATTATCCTTTGGAAGAGGGCTGGGAAAAACGCTTACCTGTCTATCAGTTGTATTATTTATTAGCTCATCTAAATATGTTTGGAGAAACCTATGGCTCACAAGTAGAACAATTACTCGATAAAAGATAAGAGGAGGGTGTTTTTTTGGCAAAGAGATACACAAAAAAACATGAAGTTTCATATTATGAATGCGATATAAATCAAACAATGACGTTTCCGTCAATGCTTGGAGTAGTAATCAAAACGTCTGAAGATCAAAGTGATGCATTAGGCCGAGGAAGTGACTTCGTCAAGAGTTTTGGACTTACTTGGGTCATCACGAATTATTCGATCATGATCAATAGACTCCCAAAAGTTGGCGAAATCATTTCTGTAACTACTCAGGCAATGGAATACAATAAATTCTTTTGTTATCGTAATTTTTGGATTCATGATGAACAAGGAGAAGAACTGGTTAAGATCGAATCTGTTTTCGTATTGATGGATTTTGTTAACCGTAAAATGAGTAGTGTAAATGAAGAAATCATTGCACCATTTGAAAGTGAAAAAATCAAGAAAATCAAACGTCAAGAGAAAATTGAAAAAGTAGAGGCTGGCTTTATGTTACCTTATCGTGTTCGTTTTTATGATATCGATAGCAATCAGCATGTGAACAATGCGATGTACTTCAATTGGATCATTGATGTTTTAGGTTATGATTTTTTAACTACGCATATTCCTGAAAAAGTATTGATCCGTTTTGATAAAGAAGTTGAATACGGTAATGAGATCGAAAGTCATTATGAACAGATTGCTCTAGAAGATGGTGTCCAAACAAGACACGAGATTCGGATGCAAGATCAAGTGTATTGTGAAGCTAATATTACGTGGAGAAACAAAGAGGCATAATATTTATATTTTTAATGGATAAAAACTCTGAAAGGACGTACTTTATTATGTACAATCCTTCAGAGTTTTTGCTGTAAAGTGGTTAGTTAGTGATAAAATCTGCTAACTTTTGCTCTTTCAAACCATAATTTAGCGCAATCAGTAACTTTAATCGGGCTTTTTGACTATTGATGCTGTTACAGAAAATGACACCCATATCGGCTAATTCTTTACCGCCGCCTTCGTAGTCGTAAACGGGTTCTGCAATCCCGTTGAAACAACGTGAAACAAGGATGACGGGGATTTTTTGTATCAATAATTTTTTCAATGCCGTCAGTGCTTGAGGTGGCAAGTTACCAGCGCCCAAAGCTTCGATCACTAAGCCATCTACTTTGGCATGAGCAAGTGCTTCTAAAAGATCCCCCTGCATGCCAGCATAGGCTTTAACGATAGGGATCGTTCCATTGACTGAAGAAATATCGAGTCGTGTAGAGTCTAATAGTTCTTGCATGAATAAAATACGGTGTTTGGTCACTAAACCGATGGGTCCTAAAGTCGGTGTTCTAAAAGTAGCCACATTGGTTGTATGAGTCTTTGTGACATAGCGAGCAGAATGGATTTCATCGTTCATGACCACTAAGACTCCTTTTCCAATTGCTTCATCGCAACTTGCTACGCGTATGGCACTTTCGAAGTTATACAGACCATCACTTCCAAGTTCATTACTAGACCGCATGGCTCCTGTGACCACGATAGGAATCTGGTCTCCGATTGTCGTATCCAAGAAAAAGGCTGTTTCCTCCAAGGTATCTGTTCCGTGGGTAATAACAACACCCCTAATATCTGAATCAATGGCTTCCATGATCCGTTTCTTTAAGATCAGCATGTGTTTTGGCATGATATGCGGCGAAGGAAGATTAAAAATATCTTCCATCACGAGATCGACATTTTCTGGTACAGTGATTTCTGCATCCAATAAGGGATTGACAACATCTGGACTCACCCCCCCTGTCAAGATGTTTTCTTTCATAGCAATGGTTCCACCAGTGTGTAAAATAAGTATTTTTTTCATATTTATGGACTTCCTTACGAATAATTTTGCATAGGCTTTAAAGCTTATTGTATACTATATAAAAGAGTTTTGCTATCAAGGTGTTAAGTTAAGAACAATAGGCTTTATTACGTAGTGATACATAAGAACGTTGAATGAAACTTAGAAGAAGGATGGCTTGAAATGATACGTATTGGACTAACTTCGTTCAAGGAACATGATAAATTAACAGGTAAGAAAAATAATACACTTTATGAGTATGCAGGTTTCTTGCCTTTAGTGGAATTAGATACCGCTTATTATGGGATTCCACGGAAAACTTCAGTTGAGAAGTGGGTCGAAGAAGTACCAGAAAGTTTCCGTTTTGTCGTAAAAGTTTATCAAGGAATCAGTGGGCAAAGCGATTGGCAGGAATATTACCAAACAGAAGAAGAAATGGTAGAGAAATTTTTAGATACCATGCAACCGATGTATGACAGTGGAAAGTTATTTTGTTTTTTGGTACAGTTTCCGGCGTCGTTCAAATGTACCAAAGAAAGTGTCCAGTATCTGCGTAAACTTAGAAAGTGGTTCAATGACTACCCCATTGCTATCGAACTACGTGATTATTCTTGGTATAGTCAAGCACTAGTTGAACGTACCAGAAGTTTTATGACACGCGCTGATTTTTCATTAGCAATCATTGATGAACCACAATTACTTCAAACTACTGTGCCATTCGATCCTTATGTAACCAACGCTCAGTTTACACTTTTTCGGTTTCACGGAAGAAATAGTCAAGGCTGGCAAGCGAATGACAAAGATTGGCGAAAAAAGCGTACGCTTTATCGTTATTCTGAAGAAGAATTGATCGAATTAGCTTCTGCTATTCGATCAGCTGAGCAGCAGACGAAGGACATCGGCATAATTTTTAATAATAATTCAGGTGGCGATGCGGCGGAAAATGCATTGGCTCTACAAAAAATATTGAAGATAAAACCACAAGGATTGAATCCAAAACAAATGGATTTATTTTAGAAAAGGGGCATTAGATGATCAAAGCGATTTTTTTTGATATTGATGGTACCTTGGTCAACAACCAGTCTAAAGCACTAGAGTCAACAAAAAAAGCAATCAATTATGCTCGAAAGAACGGTATACTATGCGGCGTAGCGACTGGTCGTAGTCCGATAAGGATTAAAGAAATCATTGATGAATTAGAGTTAGACATGTATGTTGTTTACAATGGACAATTAGTATTTACAGCAGATCGTACGATAGTGGATCAGCCATTCGATCGAACCACATTAAAGAAGATCGTACGATTTGCAGATAAGAATCATCGACAGATTATTTTTGGAGGGCGGTATCAGCTAGCAGGTTCGACGACGATGCTATTAGGACAATCCCTGCTGATCAAGCGCATCGTTAGTTTTTTACCTAAGAAATTTCCTGTTCGTTTGATGAAGAAAGGGCTGCAACTATTTAGTCCACACCGCCAGAAAAAAAGATATGAAACACTAGAAATCTTGAACGAACCGATCTATCAATGTATTTTATTGAGTCAAGAGTCAGAACAGGCAAAACTAGAAAAGTATTTCCCTGAGTGTTCGTTCCAACGTTCAAATGCTTATACAGTCGATATCATTCCAAAAGGTGGCTCAAAACTTTCTGGTATCAAAACATTTGCAAAAGAAAAAGGAATTGAGATGTCTGAGATCATGGCGTTTGGCGATCATTATAACGATATCGATATGTTGAAAGGCGTAGGGATCGGTGTTGCGATGGGAAATGCACAGGATGAAGTAAAAGCTGCAGCCGATTTTGTGACCAAAACAAACGAGAAAAATGGCATATATGAAGGTCTTAAGCACTTTGGACTGATTTATTGAAAATGAAGATAAAAGGAAGAGAAGAATCATGACGGAAGAAACACCATTTCAAAAAGTAGAGGATTTTCATCGGATCTTTGATCCACGATCACCAGAATCTCCCACAGCTTTTACGAGTAAAGAAGCGAGCTACCGCGCAGGATTTAAAATTGAAGAATTGGTAGAGATGGTGGCAGCTACTGCTGAAAATGATCCCCAAAAATTACATCAAGCTGTCAATGAACTACACGATGCACTAGATAAAGCAGAAAGAAAAATGTATACAAAAACGAATTGGGGAAAAGAACCGTTGATCGAACAAGTCGATGCATTAACAGACATCTTATACTTTACGTATGGTTCTTTTTCATTATTAGGAGTAGATCCAACCAATATATTTGATATCGTTCATCAAGCAAATATGGGGAAATTATTTCCTGATGGTCAACCACATTATCATCCAGTGACGAACAAAGTGCTAAAACCTGCAGATTGGGAACAAAATTATGCACCAGAGCCAAAGATAGCAAAAGAGATCCAACGGCAGATCGAGCAAGCGAAAAAGAAAAGTTAGTGGATAATTGTGAAAACAATTAACAGATATCCTGCTTTTTGTTCGTAAAAAAACGAATGACTGAATAAAGATTTTCGCTTAAGTTAGTGAATGCTTGAAAATAGTATGTTATAATTTACGGTAGATGTCTTTTGCACGAAAGACGTATTTATTCGTTTTATGCGAAGCGGATGTTCGTCTGAGCATAAAAAATAGATGCATATTGAAAACGGAGGAACCTTAAATGGGAAATAATGTAATCATCGGGATCGTCATTGCAATCATTATAGTCGCCATTGTCGTCTTTTTGGTTAGTTACTTGATGAAGAAAAAAAACCAAGATCGATTGGATGCCTTAGAAAAGCGCAAGGAAGAATTATTTGACTTGCCTGTGATTGAAGAAGTCGATGATGTCAAAAAAATGCATCTGGTTGGGCAAAGCCAAAATACCTTTCGTGAGTGGAGTCAAAAATGGAATGACATATCTACTTCCTCATTTGCTGAGTTAGAAAGTCAAATTTTTGAAGTTGAGAATCTAAATGAAAGTTTCCGATTCTTAAAAGGTAAAAAAGCTGTTGTTGAAGCAGAGAATACGATGAATCAAATGGAAAAAGAAGTATCTGAGATCCGTGAAGGATTAAAAGAACTTCGTGAAACAGAAGAACGCAATTCATTAGCTGTCCAACAAGCGCTTGATATCTACGAAGAATTGAAGGAAACGATCAAAGAAGATGAGCAATCATACGGTCCAGCATTCCCAGAGTTGCAAAAGCAAGTCAAAATGATCGAAAGTGAGTTTACTCAATTCGTCACATTGAATACCTCTGGTGATCCCGTAGAAGCGCGAGAAGTTCTGGATAAAGCAGAAAAACATACGTATGAAGTGGATGCTTTGATGAAAAAAATCCCACCATTATATGAAGATCTAGCTACCACTTTCCCAGAGCAACTTGAAGAAATCGATGATACTTACGAAAAATTAATGCAGGAACAGTATGTTTTTCCAGAAGAAGACCTTGTTGGAGAAATTGATAAAGTACGGAATCGGATACAAGGTTCATTAGCGAACCTTGAAAAGACCGAAGTGGAAACGGTAGAATTCGAAAACCGCGAAACTGCGAATATGATTGACGCATTATATGATATTTTAGAACGTGAGATAGATGCCCAAAATTATGTGGCAACAAACCAAGCAACGATCGAACAATACATCAAACATGCGACAAAAAATAATCGTCAGCTACTGATCGAGTTAGATCATACTGCGCAAAGTTATGCACTAAATCATAATGAGATCGGCCGAGTAAGAGGATTCCAAACAGAAGTGGAAGAAATTGAACGACAAAATGAGCAAATGAAACCACAGATCCAACAACACACGGTCCCTTATTCTGAAGTACGTACATTCTACAAAAAAGTTTTCAAAATCTTAGAAGATATTGAGAACCAACAAGTAGAAATCGACGACTCTTTACATGAACTAAGAAAAGGTGAAAAAGAAGCGCAAGAAAAAATTGATACATTTGAATTTAAATTGCGTAGTCTGAAACGCTTTGTTGAAAAACAACGTTTACCTGGCTTACCAAATGATTATCTAGAATTTTTCTTTGTGGCAACAGAACGTATTGAAGAATTAAGTGTGGTACTGAATAAAATCAGAGTGAACATGGAAGAAGTCAATCGTTTAGTTGCTTTATGTGAAGAAGACTTAGAATTACTAGATAAAAAGACACATGATTTAGTCGATGCTGCTGCGCTAACTGAACAAATGTTGCAATATGCCAACCGTTACCGACATACTCATGAAGAAGTGAAAGAAGCAATTGATAAGAGCTACTTTATGTTTAATAAAGAATACCATTATCAAGAAGCCCTAGATGAGATTGGTACAGCATTGGAACGTGTTGAACCTGGTGCATTCAAACGAATTGAAGATTTTTATTTCAATCATCCTGATCTAGTCTAATCAGAATCAACGAATAAACAATGAAAGCAACGTCAGCGGATAAGCTGATGTTGCTTTTTTAGTAAGTTTCAAAAAAATGAAATCTCATCCCACCCTTGAAAGCAGATAAGACAACCGTTATAATAGATGAGAATTTCAAAAAAGAGGGGTTTCTTATGATATATTTTGATAATAGTGCAACAACCCCAATCTTTCCGCAAAGTTTAGATGCCTACGTAAAAACAAGTCAGCGGATAATTGGGAATCCGTCAAGTTTACATGATTTAGGTAATCAAGCCAATCGTTTATTACAGCAAGCAAGAAAACAAATTGCTGAGTTGATTGAAGTAACACCCGATGAAATCTATTTTACTTCTGGCGGAACAGAAGGAGATAACTGGGTACTTAAAGGAACAATGATCGAAAAGCGTGAGTATGGAAACCATATGATCATTTCAGGAATCGAACATCCAGCAGTAAGTGAAACTGCTGAACAGTTAAGATCTTTAGGAGTAGAGGTCAGTGTGGCTCCAGTTGATAAAAAAGGTTTTGTGATTGTAGAAGAATTAAAGAAATTGATCCGCAAAGAGACTGTACTGATTTCCATCATGGCTGTCAATAATGAAGTGGGTTCTATTCAGCCTATCATGGAGATCAGCGAATTACTGAAAGATCATCCTAAGATCCATTTTCATGTGGATGCAGTGCAAGCAATCGGTAAAGTACCACTTTCCACTTGGTTGACAGACCGTGTTGATTTTGCCACTTTCTCCGCACATAAATTTCATGGACCACGAGGAATCGGCTTTATTTATTGGAAAAAAGGTCGGCGTTTAGCACCGCTTTTGACCGGAGGAGGCCAAGAAAAAAATCAGCGAAGCGGCACAGAGAATGTACCAGCTATCGTTGCAATGTCCAAAGCATTGAGACTTGCTTTAGATATCAAAGCACAAAAGCCAGATCACACAAAAAATTTAAAGCATGCATTGATTGATGCTCTAGGAACATATGAAAAGGTCACGATCTATTCCGAAGGAGAAGATTACGCGCCGCATATTCTATGCTTTTCGTTAAAAGGCATTCGTGGAGAAGTACTGGTACACGCGTTAGAAGAAAAACAGATCTTCATTTCAACAACTAGTGCTTGTTCTTCCCGCAAACATATGGCAAGCAGTACGTTGCATGCCATGCATGTTCCTAATGATTTAGCGACTTCAGCAGTACGTATCAGTTTAGACGAAAGTAATTCGATGGCAGAAGTTGAACAATTTATGATTATATTCAAACAATTATATAAAAAGTTTTCAACAATCAATTAATTCTTGAGGAGTGTTTTTGTGAAATATAGTGAAATCATGGTCCGCTATGGTGAACTGTCAACAAAAGGGAAAAACCGAAAAAGTTTTATCATGCAATTAGCACAAAATGTACGTCAAGCCCTTGGTGATTTTCCAGAGATCAAGATCCATGCTGACCGAGATCGAATGCATTTATTATTGAATGGTGCGGATAGTGAATTAGTTATTCCTAAATTAGCAAAGATTTTTGGTATCCAAAATTTTTCACCGAGTATCCGGATCGAAAAAGATGTGGAACAACTAAAAGCAGCTGTTCAAGAAATCATGAAGGAAATCTACACAGGCAACGAGACGTTTAAAATCATTGCAAAACGTAGTGATCATGACTTTGTATTGACAAGTAACGAATTGAATCAAACTCTAGGAAATGCTGTCTTTGATATTTTTCCAGATATCCAAGTACAAATGCGTAAACCAGATATTCCCTTACGTGTAGAGATTCGCCGTGATGGCGCCTATTTATCTTATGAGACCATCAAAGGTGCAGGTGGGTTACCAGTAGGAACAAGTGGAAAAGGGATGCTGATGCTTTCAGGTGGTATTGACTCTCCAGTTGCTGGTTACTTTGCGATGAAACGTGGCGTGGAAATCGAGGCTGTCCACTTTGCTAGTCCACCATACACAAGTGAGCAAGCTTTACAAAAAGCAAAAGATCTAACTGGAAAACTGACTCCATATGTTGGAAAAATCGTTTTTATTGAAGTACCTTTTACGGAGATCCAAGAAGAAATCAAGAGAAGTGTACCACAAGGTTATTGGATGACGATTACGCGTAGGATGATGTTACGTTTAACAGATGAAGTCCGACGCATTCGCCAAGGTTTGATTATCCTGAATGGCGAATCACTTGGTCAAGTAGCGTCTCAAACTTTGCAGAGTATGGTAGCAATCAATGAAGTCACGAATACACCGATCATTCGTCCGGTAGCAACTATGGACAAACTAGAGATCATTGAAGTGGCTGAGCGTATCGATACATTTGAATTATCGATCCAACCATTTGAAGATTGCTGTACGATTTTTGCACCACCACAACCTAAAACACGTCCTCGTTTGGAGAAAGTCCATCAGTATGAAGAACGTTTAGCAATCGATGAAATGATCGAGCGAGCATTAGCTGGATTAAAAATCGAAACGATCCAAACGGAAACGAAAGAAAAAGCAGCGGAAGAATTTTCTGATTTACTATAGTGAAAAGCTAATAGGCGAAGAATAATCACAAGTAAAAAAGCAATCAGTTTTCAATAAATAAAATTTGATTTTAGAATGAGGTCGAGACAAAAGTGTTTCTCACTTTTGTCTCACGCTCGTTTTTTTTATTTCCGAAAAACCTGACTTTTGGACGCCGTATATTGGAAATTAGAATCTGCAGCAAACCTGATTTTTTAGATTTTTTCCACATTCTTTCTTTTAGTTAACCTTGTCATAAGGAAGAGAACGTTTATTTTTTTGCAAATGTTGCTCACACAGCTAATAAATGCTAAACTGAGTATGTGAATAAATTAACAAGGAGCTTTGACTATGGGAGAAAAATCAGAAACGTTGCCAAAAGCGACAGCTAAAAGACTGCCTTTGTACTTGCGTTATTTGAATATGCTTAATGATTCTGGCGTTGGCCGTATCAAATCAAATGAATTCAGTAAAATCACGCAAGTACCCTCTGCAACGATCCGCAGAGATTTTTCGTATTTAGGAGAATTAGGGCGCAGTGGTTATGGGTACGATGTCCCTTATCTTATAGAGGTATTTGATCGTATTTTAAATACAGATGAGGAAAAACGGATTGCTTTGGTAGGATACGGAAATCTTGGTAAAGCATTGAAACACAATAATTTTAGAAGAAATGAAAATTTGAATATCGTCTGTGTGTTTGATAATGATCCAGAGATTGTTGGACAAGTGATCGATGGGGAAATGATTTATCCAATCGATCGTTTTGCGGAAATAGCAAAAGAAAAAAATGTGACAGTCGCAATATCGACGGTGCCAAGCAAATATTCACAATCTGCAATTGATCAAATTGTTCAGGGCGGAGTATCAGCAATTTTGAATTTTGCGCCAGATCGAGTAAAAGTTCCCGAACACGTAAATATCCAATACATTGATTTAACGACAGAATTGCAAACACTTATCTATTTTGATGAAAAATATTCAGAAGTATTTGCCTAACAGACGCGTACTTTATCCAGCAAAAATAAAGCGCTATCTTAAAGTCCTATCTGTGATGTCCACAAATAACTTTTACCACTAGTATAAAAATATGAGACACTGTTTTCTCTTCTCGCCACTGCTCAAATTAAAGGCTTTCTCCGACCTGATAGACGGCGTTCGCAAAGCAGATTTTCAACAGTAGCTCTGAAAAAGAAAAACATGGGGAGCTGTTTTCTCTTTTTCATCACTACTGCTCAAATTAAAGGCTTTCTCCGACCTGATAGACGGCGTTCGCAAAGCAGATTTTCAACACTAGCTCTGAAAAAGAAAAACATGGGGAACTGTTTTCTCTTTTTCATCACTACTGCTCAAATCTAAACGCTTTGCTCACGACCTTTTATTGACTTTAATTTCTAACCATTGTAAAATGAAGCATAACGTTGAACAAGAGGAGTAGCTGGTTTAGGTACTTTTAGAGAGAGAACGAATGGGTGGGACGTTCTTAGTAGCAGCTGGTGAAGGTAGCTTGGGAGTTTTTATCTTGAATCTTTTAGTAGAGATAAACGGGTCGTGATCGTTAACTCACATGGAGAGGTAATAGGAGAAACTATTACAAATTAGGTGGTACCGCGTAAATCAATACGTCCTAAAATACGAAAGTATTTTAGGACTTTTTTTATTTTTAAGGAGGAAATCAGTATGACGGAAGAAAAAAATTTATCAACAAAATACAATCCGCAAGAAGTTGAAGCTGGCCGTTATCAAAACTGGTTGGACCAAGATTTGTTCAAACCAAGTGGCGACAAGAAAGCAAAACCTTATTCAATCGTGATCCCGCCGCCAAACGTAACTGGGAAACTTCACTTAGGACATGCGTGGGATACGACCTTGCAAGACATGCTGATTCGCCAAAAACGCATGCAAGGTTATGATACTCTTTGGTTACCAGGAATGGACCATGCAGGAATTGCCACACAGGCAAAAGTGGAAGAAAAACTTCGTCAGCAAGGTATTTCTCGTTATGATCTAGGACGTGAAAAATTTGTTGAACAAGTCTGGGAATGGAAAGAAGAATACGCAAGCCATATTCGTGAACAATGGGCAAAAATGGGCTTGTCTTTGGATTATAGCCGCGAACGGTTTACTCTAGATGACGGGTTATCAGAAGCTGTACGTAAAGTATTTGTGTCTCTTTATGAAAAAGATTTGATCTATCGTGGTGAATACATCATCAACTGGGACCCTCAAGCACGTACTGCTTTATCAGATATCGAAGTTATCCATAAAGATATCGAAGGTGCGTTTTACCACATGAGTTATGAACTTGCTGATGGTTCTGGTGTGGTTGAGATCGCTACGACTCGTCCAGAAACGATGCTTGGAGATACTGCGATCGCCGTTCACCCAGAGGATGAACGATACCAAGAACTGATTGGTAAAAAGGTTATTTTACCTTTAGTAAATAAAGAAATCCCGATTGTTGCGGATGAATACGTAGATATGGAATTTGGAACAGGGGTCGTAAAAATCACACCTGCCCATGATCCGAATGACTTTGAGGTAGGTAATCGTCATGATCTGCCACGGATCAACGTCATGAATGAAGACGGCACGATGAATGAACTGGCTGGTAAGTATCAAGGAATGGATCGTTTTGAAGCACGTAAAGTAATCGTCTCTGATCTAAAAGAAATCGGTCGTCTGATCAAAATCGAGAAAATGATCCATAGTGTTGGTCATTCAGAACGTACAGGCGTAGTTGTGGAACCACGTCTATCAACACAATGGTTCGTTAAAATGGCACCTTTAGCTGAAAAAGCGATGAAAAATCAAGAAACAGAAGATGCTGTAGAATTTTTCCCACCACGTTTCAACCAGACGTTTTTACGTTGGATGGAAAATGTTCATGATTGGGTCATCTCTCGTCAATTATGGTGGGGACACCAAATTCCAGCATGGTACCATAAAGAAACTGGTGAAATGTATGTTGGGATGGAAGCACCAGCAGATAGCGAGAATTGGCAACAAGATCCAGATGTTTTAGATACGTGGTTCAGCTCTGCTTTATGGCCTTTTTCAACTATGGGATGGCCAGACGAGACAAGTGAAGATTACCAACGTTATTTCCCAACAAGCACATTAGTTACTGGGTATGACATCATCTTCTTCTGGGTTAGCCGAATGATTTTCCAAAGTTTAGAATTTACCGATCGTCGTCCATTTGACAATGTGTTGATCCACGGACTGATCCGTGATGAACAAGGGCATAAGATGAGTAAATCTCTAGGTAACGGGATCGATCCGATGGAAGTAATCGAAAAATATGGTGCAGATGCCTTACGTTGGTTCTTGTCAAATGGGTCAGCACCTGGTCAAGATGTTCGTTTTAGTTATGAAAAAATGGATGCTTCATGGAACTTCATCAATAAAATTTGGAATGCTTCTCGTTTCGTCATTATGAATATCGAAGGCATGACTGTAGAAGATATTGATCTAACTGGTGAAAAGACGGTGGCTGATCGTTGGATCTTAACTCGTCTAAATGAAACTGTGGCTAAAGTAACAGATTTGTTCGATCATTTTGAATTTGGTGAAGCAGGACGTCAATTGTACAACTTCATTTGGGATGATTTCTGTGACTGGTACATTGAAATGAGTAAAGAAATCTTGTATGGAGATGACGCAGTTTCGAAACAAACAACGAAAAGCATCTTAGTGCATACGTTAGACCAGATTTTGCGACTATTGCATCCAATCATGCCATTTGTTACAGAAGAGATCTGGCAACATATCCCACATCAAGGAAGCTCATTAGTCATTGCTGACTATCCAGTTGTTCATCCAGAATTTGATGATGAAACAGCTTCTAAGGGAATGGAAGTATTGAAAGAATTGATTCGCTCCGTGCGAAATATCCGTTCAGAAGTCAATACGCCATTATCTAAACCAATCACTTTGTTGATCAAAACAAATGATCCAAAAATCGATCAATTCTTGGCAGAAAATACAAGTTATATTGAACGTTTCTGTAATCCAGAAGAATTGACGATCTCTAGTGATATCGTTGCACCAGATCTAGCGATGTCTGCTGTTTTGACTGGGGCAGAAATCTTCTTGCCATTGGCAGGATTGATCAATATTGAGGAAGAAATCAGCCGTTTGGAAAAAGAATTAGCTAAATGGACGAGCGAAGTCAAACGTGTCCAAGGCAAACTAGGAAATGAACGATTTGTTTCCAATGCACCTGAAGAGGTTGTTGAAGCAGAGCGTGCCAAAGAAAAAGATTACTTGGAAAAACAAGCTGCTGTAAAAGAAAGAATCCAAAGCTTAAGAACGATCCAATAAGTAGGCATCAAAACCGATAAATGCTTATTTTTGGCAAAGATTAGCAAAAAAGGTTGAAGTAACTCTTATGGAATTTGCAGCTAGTTCAACTATATCCAGTAGATTCTATAATCGATGGTTGATCATTTCAAAATCAACTACAGAATTCATTTGAATAAGCAACAAAAAAACAAGAGCCTCCTAAATAGTTAGTACAGAAACTAACTTTTAGGAGGCTCTTTACGCATTTTTTTCTATAGTTCTTAATTAAAAGAGAATATAAAAAGATCATCGAAATTCTTTTAACCAATCTTGAAACATGGAGTGGCTAAATAAGTGCACCAAGTAATTCAAGTCATGGTTGTTTAAAAAGCTGTCACATGAAATACATTTTGGATGATCGACGATTGCCAGATTTGTGAGGAAAAAATCATAAGTTTCTACTTGTCGTTCTAAATTCACCATATTATCAAAAGTAATTGCTTCAAAAGAAAAGCGAGAACCGAACCATTGATTCAAATAAGCAGCAAGCATGAGATTATGCGGATTTCCAAAAGTACAGGCAACGGCAATTCGTTTAGCTTGTTGGTGCTGGATGAATAGTTGTACGAGTGTAGTATCATGCACAATCAGATAATAGATCAATTCAAAAAATAAATCATCATTTGCTATTTTATTTCTAAAAATGAGAAACGCTTGTTTCAATTGTTCAGAAATACTTGAACAAAAACAACCGTTCTGCATAAAAAAATCTAAGACAAAACGTTTTTTGAACGAATTTAATAAATAAGTCCTACCATCTAAAAAATGAATGATCAAATCAACAGTATGAGGTAAAAAAGAATCAGATTGAGCTTGAAAAATCTGATACATTTTCTTTCTCAAATGGAGTAATTCCTTTTTGAACTCTCTTTTTTCTGTTGGTAATATAGGCTGATTTAAATCTGTGTAGCAACGGACAAAAAGGTTGTGGATAAAAACTGTATAAGGAATTTTAAACGTTTGCTCAAAACGTTTTTGATTGACTAAGATTTTTGAACAATCCATTTCTTGGTTGGATGAATCGGTCAAACAACGTGGATAATGCATACTTAGCTTGATCATCACCCATATATATAGTTCGATATGTAGTTCCTCCGGTATCTGTTTTGAGAGGCCGCCGGTAATTTCTTTGATTACTTTTCGTTCTCTAGCTGGAATCAAACTAGTCAGTGAAGGGTATTTTTCGTATAAGAAAGTAGTAAAAAAATGTGCTAAATGATAAAAATCCCCATGAAAGTACAGTGGTGAATTGGAAAGAAAAATATTCTCTTTCTCCAAAAAGCAAATGGTTTGTTTTTTGATGCGGCGATACTTCGAGGGATTCAGGTGTAGCTGATCAATCAGTTTATTTGTCTGAGTGAAAGGATGAAAAAATAGGTATTCTAAAAATGCAAAATGGTCGGAACAAGTATAAAAATAAGAATAAATAACAGGGTAGTTGATAATTGTGTTTTTCAATAAGCGGATTTCGTTATTTTTCTTTTTGATCTGTAAAAAAGGAAGCTTGGTAAGAAGTTCATCTAAGTAGCTGCATAAAGTTTGTTTAGAGATAAGGCTCACTTTAGCTAGATCATCGAGCGAAATTTTTTGTTTTTCCAACAAAACTTCTAGGATGATGAGTTGAGCACTCTCTTTTTTAGATAATAAAGTACGCATTGTTTCTTCCTCTCTATTTGGTTTGTCTATATAATTATTGATTCTAACAAGAATACACGTATGGCTTACACTTGTTTTTTACAAATCTCAAATTTTTTGAACTCGGTGATTCTTTTTTAAGACTGTTTCCTTTTTCTGTTAATCAGTATTCTTTTTGTTATAATAAAAAAGAATGGGGGAATCGTTAATGAAAATCGAAGAGGCAATTGCTTGGATCCATAGTCGTTTACCTTTTGGATCAAGACCTGGTTTAGATCGAGTGGAGTCATTACTAGAGGTGGTCGGTCATCCAGAAAGAAAAGTCAAAACAATTCATATAGCAGGAACGAATGGGAAAGGGTCAACAGTCACTTATCTTAGATGCTTGTTAGAAGAGGCTGGTTTGACTGTAGGAACCTTTACTTCCCCATACATTGAATCATTCAATGAAAGAATTTCGATCAACGGACAAGGTATTCCTGACCAAGATCTGATCGGATTAGTAAATAAATATCAGCCATTAGTGGAACAGTTAGATCGTTTTGAAGCTGTTTCTGGGATCACTGAGTTCGAAACATTGACAGCCATGGCATTTGATTATTTTTTAAATAAAGAAGTGGATGTAGCGATCATAGAAGTCGGGTTAGGTGGATTGCTTGATTCGACAAATGTGGCTGTACCAATGCTTACGGGTATTACTACAATTGGCTTGGACCATACGGATATCTTAGGCGAAACGATTGAAGAAATTGCTGCACAAAAAGCAGGGATCATCAAGCAAGGGATACCTGTCGTAACTGGGAATATAGAGAAACGCGCGTTAGAAGTAATCAAAAAACAGGCAAAGCTTAGGAATGCACCTCTTTTTGCCTATGATGATGCGTATCATGTGGAATACAAACATCCTGCAGAAAGTTGGGGCGAACAATTTACATTTAGTAACGACCATGGCAAGATGACACGTCTGACGACCTCAATGATCGGGCAGCATCAAGTAGAAAATGCAGGAATGGCTATCGAATTATATCAAATTTACTGTTTGAAAGAAAAAATCCCATTTCGTGAAAAAGAAATCATCAAAGGACTAAAACGTGCCCATTGGCCTGGTCGCATGGAAAAATTGAGTAATGAACCCTTAGTAGTTTTAGATGGTGCCCATAATGCACACGCTGTTAAACGATTGGTGCAAAATTTAAAAAAAGAATTCAAAGAATACCATATCAATGTGCTTTTTTCTGCATTAAGAACGAAGAATGTGGAAAGTATGATCGAACAATTGAAGAAGGTCCCTAATATCCATATTTACTTAACAACTTTTGAACATCCAAAAGCAATCGAGTTGAGTAATGTTTCAGATTTAGTGGATGACAAAGTATCGATCGTTTCATTATGGCAATTTGGATTAGCAGAGATATTGGAAAAAATGACGGATGAAGATGCTTTAGTTGTGACTGGTTCGCTTTACTTTATTTCAGATGTACGAAATCTATTGTTACAATTAGGAGGAAATGATGAATTATAAATCAGTGATTTTTGATATGGATGGCTTGTTGTTTGACACTGAGATCGTTTATTACGAAGCAACACAGGTCGTGGCTGATCGCTTTGGATTTCCTTATGATAAAGAACTCTACTTGAAATTCTTAGGCGTGTCTGATGAAGAGGTTTGGGCAAACTATCACCGTATTTTTGCTGACTTTGGGAAAGACACTGTCCAACGATTTATAAAAGAAGCATATAATGAAACTATCCAACGATTTTCACAGGGGGAAGTGGCACTGAAACCTGGCGTGATGGAACTATTGGATTTTTTGGAAGAACATAAAATACCAAAAGTTGTTGCCTCAAGTAATCAACGGAAAATCATTCAGTTGCTTCTTGAAAAAAATCAGTTGACTGGGTATTTTGAAACAATCATTTCGGCTGAAAATGTCCAACGAGCAAAACCAGATCCAGAAATCTTCTTAGTGGCAAATGAATACTTAGGCACGAAAAAGCATGAAACACTTATTCTGGAAGATTCACAAAACGGCATACTAGCTGCTGCACAAGCGAATATACCTGTCATCATGGTTCCTGACCTGTTACTTCCATCCGAAGAACTAAGACAAAAAACAGTAGCTGTTTTATCTTCCTTACATGAAGTACCTCAAATGATGAAAAAATAAAAAAATTGCCCCTTTTTTTCGTATCTTATTGTGTGAAGAGAAAAAGGGGGTTTTTTATGGAGAAAAATTTGATGCGCACGGTGCCAATGACTTCACTACCTAGAGAAAGAATGCTGATATATGGAGAAAAATCATTGTCTGACCAAGAATTACTAGCGATTTTACTGCGCACGGGTCAACATCCTTTTAATGTTTTAGAAGTAGCAGGACATCTATTAAAAGCATTTGGCGGATTGGCTCTCTTGCGCCAAGCTACGCTTTCTGAACTAGAAAAAGTAAGAGGGATCGGACAAGTAAAAGCTCTTGAGATAAAAGCACTGATCGAACTAGGTACTCGGCTTCATGCTGAACAGGTACAGGTCAAGCCTAAGATCCATGCAAGTGTTGAATTAGCAAAACAATTGATCTTAGAGATGAAAGATTATCAGCAAGAACACTTAGTCTGTATCTATTTAGATACGAAGAACCAAGTCATATTGAAAAAAACGCTGTTCATCGGTTCCTTGAATCAGACCATTGCGCATCCAAGAGAAATTTTTCATTACGCTGTTCGTTATTCTGCAGCTAGACTGATTCTTGTGCATAATCACCCATCGGGAAATGTTATTCCATCCAAGCAAGATGTGCAGTTTACAAGAAGAGTGCAGAGATGTGGAGAGATGATGGGAATCGATGTATTGGATCATTTGATCATTGGGCAAAAACAATATTTTAGTTTACGAGAAGAAGGAATATTAGAAGAAGAATAAGAGTGGCTTTCTTGCAAAAAAAATGAAGCAAGTGTACAATTATATTGTAATTTTGTTTGGGAATAGAAGTTGAAACATCTGTTGCACCTCTATCGTACGCGAGCAATGTTACAATCAATTAAGTGCTTAGGCACGAGGAGGGTATTATTAATGGAAAACGGAACAGTTAAATGGTTCAACGCTGAAAAAGGATTTGGTTTTATTTCACGTGAAGACGGAAGTGACGTATTTGTTCACTTTTCAGCTATCCAAGGTGACGGATTCAAAACTTTAGAAGAAGGTCAAGCAGTAACTTTCGATGTTGAAGAATCAGATCGTGGCCCACAAGCTACGAATGTTGAAAAAGCATAATTTCATTGAAAAAGCCAAACAAGTGTTGTTCACCTACTGATTTGTAGGAAAAGAATAAATACTGTTTATAAGAGGTTGTTATAAAAGTATTTGTAGTCAATATAGATCACTTTTAAACACCGATCCAAAAGAGGTTGGGACAGAAGTGTTTAACTCCGAGAAATAAGAAGAAATTCACGAAAATTGCTTTTCAAATTTTTGTGAATGTGGGCTTATTTCCGAAGGATTTGCTTCTGCTCCCACCGTTTATTTGTTTTTAAAGCATGAGACAAAAGTGTTTCTCACTTTTGTCCCACGCTCTTTTTTTGTCTAAAAATAAAAAGAGAAGTGAACGTCTAAGTCGAAGGGCAAATGATGATTTTTCCAATCAGTAGAATGTGGGACAAATCTAAAAATCAGTTTTGCTGCAGACTCTAGTTTGGGATGAACGACTTTTATCTCGACCTCCTCCATCACATGATTTTTATTGTATTCAACAGCAATTCCGTGGTATCAAGTTGGAAGAGGGGATTCCCATTTTCTTAGCTCTATTGTGTCTTTGGATCTATATTTCCTTCGACTTTTGATCAGACGATAATCAAAAAAAGCAGACAGCCTCTAAAGGCTACCTGCTTTTTATATATTGAACAAACTTTTTTAAAAGCTTTTATTTTTCTTCGTCAGGTGTCATCACCATAGGAAGAATCATTGGATGTCTTTCAGTCCGTTCAAACAAGAACGGTTGTAAGGCACCTGTCATGGCTTCTTTTAATTTATGCTCTGAACAATCTGGTGCATTCAAGACATCGCGAAGAGCGTGGAATAAGATTCGTTGCGCTTCATTGATCATTTCACCAGATTCACGCATATAAACAAAACCGCGAGATAGAATATCTGGTCCAGCTAAGATTTCTCTCTTCTTGATATCGACAGTCGCAACTGCTAAGACCAGACCTTCTTCAGATAGTAGGTGACGATCTCTTAATACGACATTCCCGATATCACCGATGCCGCTGCCATCGATGTAGACATCACCAGCAACGAAATGACCGGCGGGACGTGCACTATCGCTAGTTAAAGCTAGCACATCACCATTCTCCATGATAAAACAGTTCTCAGCTGGAACTCCTGTGGCTTGGGCCAATGAAGCATGGATTTTCAACATTCTGAATTCCCCATGAACTGGAACAAAATATTTTGGTTTCATTAAACGAAGCATCAATTTTTGCTCTTCTTGACCACCATGACCAGAAGTATGGACGTTATTGATTTTGCCGTGGATAACTTCTGCACCTGCTTCAGATAACAAGTTGATCAAATGATTGACACTTGTTGTATTTCCTGGAATAGGTGAACTTGAAAAGATGACTGTATCATCAGGTTGGATTTGGATCTGACGATGCGTGCCATTTGCGATCCGACTCAACGCAGCCATTGGTTCACCTTGAGAACCAGTACATAAAATCATTGTTTCATTTGCTGGTAAACGATTGATTTCATGTGCATCCACAAATGTCCCATCTGGCACTTTGATATATCCTAGACGCTGACCATTGACGATTGCATTTTCCATGCTACGACCAAATACAGCGATTTTTCGACCCGTCGCAACAGCAGCATCCGCGGCTTGTTGTAAACGGAAAATGTTTGACGCAAAACTAGCAAATATGATGCGGCCTTCAATCTTTTCAAAAATCTTTAAGATAGAAAGACCGATCGTTTTTTCAGATTTTGTGAACGTTGGGATCTCTGCATTTGTACTATCAGATAGCAAGCAAAGAACACCTTCTTCACCAATACGCGCCATTTTGTGTAAGTTCGCAGGTTCACCAACTGGCGTAAAGTCAAATTTGAAGTCACCTGTGGCAACGATGTTACCAGAAGGTGTTTTTACAACGACACCTAATGCATCAGGGATACTATGGGTCGTTCTGAAGAAGCTAACTGATGTTTTTCTGAATCGGATCACAGTATCTTCATTGATCTCATGCATTTCAGCATCTCGTAACAAACCGTGTTCATCAAGCTTATTTGTTATCAATGCTAATGCAAGGGGACCAGCATAGATAGGGATATTTGCTTGTTTCAACAAATAAGGGATCCCACCAATATGGTCTTCATGCCCATGGGTGATCACAAGTGCTTTCACTTTGTGTATATTTTGAACGATATAGTTGTAGTCAGGAATTACGTAGTCAATTCCAAGAAGGTCATCTTCTGGAAACTTGATTCCAGCATCAATGATGATGATTTCATCTTGAAATTGTACCCCATACGTGTTTTTCCCGATTTCACCTAATCCACCAACCGCAAAGACGCCTGTCTCGTTATTTTTGATGGAAAGTTTCATCTTAAAACTCCACTAAAGTGAATTCGGCATTTTCTTTTTCGTATTCTAGATGGCTTCCTTCTAGAAGTTGAACGAATTCAATATTGTATGGGGTATTTTCTTCCACTTTTTGACGTGCTTCGACATCGCTGCTTGCTTCAATGTAAAGTGATTGAGTTTCTTCTCGTTTTGGATTACGAATCTTTGTTTCTTGATAGTATACTTTGTAAATCATTAGTAAGTCTCCTTTATCTGCGTATAGCAGTAATTTAGCTAGTTGATTTTTAGACAACACAAAACGAGGGGACAAGCCACCTAGTTTTTCATATGCTTTGAGTAAAATGATCGATTTTGCTCAAAGAGACAAGCCTCGTTTTGCTTATCCATTCAGATTGTTCTTCAACCGTGCCCTTCTGTATGGTTTTCACATACAATAGTTAATTGCTATTTTAGCATAAAATTGGTGATAAGTATAGAAATCGACTAAGTGGAAAGGAAAATTGTTTTTATCATCCGAATGTAATAAAAAAATTTTTTTCCCACTAGAAGTGTTCTATATAGTCACGGAGTATGCTATTATTTTTATTAATGGCTAAATTTAATTTGATTAAAAGGAGATGAGAAAGTGAAATTGATGTGGCATTACACCATGCGCTATAAAAAATATCTTGTATTAAATTTTATCTGCGTATTTGGTTTTATTTTGATCGAGTTGGGGTTACCAACGATCTTGGCTCGAATGATCGATGTCGGCATTCGCAACAACGATTTCGATTATGTCAAACAACAAGGAATCTTCATGATCATCATTACGGTGATAGGGATCATTATGAATATATTGTTAGGCTATTTTGGTTCTCGGATCACGACGAATATCGTGGCAGATATCAGAGATGATCTATTCAAAAAAATCCAAAGTTACTCACACCAAGAATATGAAACATTAGGGGTAGCATCTTTGATTACTCGAACAACGAATGATGCGTATCAAATCATGCTATTTTTACAAAATATCTTGAGAATCGGTTTTATGACGCCGATGATGTTCGTGGTGAGTCTCTACATGGTCATGCGTACAAGCGTATCATTAAGTTTGTATGTGATCGGGGCGTTACCTCTCTTACTAATCGCCGTGGTAGCAATTGCTAAATTTTCTGAACCATTGTCAAAAAGACAACAGAAGAATTTAGATAAAATCAATAGTATTTTACGAGAAAACCTCTCTGGATTACGAGTTATTCGAGCGTTCGTCAATGAAAAATTCGAAGAAAAACGGTTTGCAAAAGTAAATGAAAATTATGCATCTAGTTCAAAGAGTCTCTTTCGTTTGATGGCTGTTGCGCAACCTGGTTTTTACTTTTTGTTCAATATTGTTATGGTCTTGATCATTTGGAGCGGAACAGTTCAAATTGAAGCAGGAGCGTTACAAGTAGGTGACTTGATCGCATTTATCGAATATATTTTCCATGCGCTATTTTCATTCATGCTATTTGCAAGTGTCTTCATGATGTACCCGCGTGCAGCAGTTTCTGCAGGTCGTATCCAAGAAGCATTGGATGCTTCTCCATCAATCACTGAAGATCCAAATGGCGTTTCTGAAACAAAAACAAAAGGGTATATTGAATTTAAAAATGTGACCTTTGCCTATCCAGGACACTCACAAGAGCCAGTGATCCGTAACGTAAGCTTTACTGCCTCTCCTGGAGAAACGGTAGCGTTTATCGGGAGTACTGGTAGTGGGAAATCAACACTGATCCAATTGATTCCTCGTTTTTACGATGTCAGTGACGGCGAGATTTTAATTGATGGAGTAGATGTACGTGACTATCGTTTAAGCAAACTTCGAGATAAAATCGGCTTTATTCCACAAAAAGCGCTGTTGTTTACTGGAACGATCGCTGAAAATTTGAGATATGGTAAAGAGGATGCAACCCAAGAAGAGATGGAACAAGCTGCCGAAATTGCTCAGGCAGCGGATTTTATATCTAAGAAAACCGATGGATATGATGAACATCTTTCCGAAGGGGGAGCAAACTTCTCAGGTGGACAAAAACAACGGCTTGCAATAGCACGTGCAATTATTCGCAGACCGGAGATCTATATTTTTGATGACAGTTTCTCTGCATTGGATTATCAAACGGATGCGAAGCTTCGTGCAAGACTGAAAAAAGAAACGACAGAATCAACTGTCTTGATCGTGGCACAACGTGTAGGAACGATCATGCATGCCGATAAGATCATTGTCTTGAATGAGGGCGAAGTGGTAGGTATGGGCACGCATCGAGAGTTATTGGAAAATTGCCCGATCTATTATGATATAGCTGCTTCACAGTTATCGAAGGAGGAATTAGCATGAAAAATACATTTGCTTCCTTAAAACGATTAGCTCGTTATATCAAACCCTATAAATTGACGTTTATCTTTGTTTTATTGTTTACCGTATTGACGGTCGCATTCAATGCCGCACTACCTTACGTAGTTGGTTTGCCAACTACTGAAATCAGCAATAATATTGCGAATGGTGAGTCGATCAACTTTGATTATATTTTTAAGTGTTTGATTTGGATCACAGTTGTTGGGATCGGTTATTGTGTTTCACAATTGCTTTCAGGTGTTTTGATGACCAATGTTGTGCAAAGTGCAATGCAAGATTTGAGAAGAGATATCGAGGAAAAAATCAATCGCTTGCCGGTTTCTTATTTTGACAAGAACCAGCAAGGAAATATCTTATCTCGTGTCACTAACGATGTGGATGCTGTCAGTGGTGCTTTGCAACAAGCGTTTATTGGCGTCGTGAATGCGATTTTAGGAATTACGATGGCAGCGGTAATGATGTTTTATATCCAACCAATCATGGCTCTGATTTCAATGATCATGATCCCAGCTTCCATCTGGATCTCTAAACGAGTGATCAATGCTTCCCAAAAATACTTCCAGCAAATGCAAAATTCATTGGGGGAATTGAATGGCTATGTTCAAGAAAATATGACTGGTTTTAGTGTATTGAAAGTCTACGGTCGGGAACAAGAGACCTTTGAAGGATTTAAAAAGGTCAATCATTCGTTGAAACATTATGGATTCAAAGCAGCGTTTATTTCTGGCCTGATGATGCCTTTAGTTCAACTTACCGCCTATGCTACGTATATCGGAATGGCTGTATTGGGTAGTTTTTATGTGATTTCAGGTGTGATCGTTGTGGGGCAACTACAAGCGTTCATCCAATATATTTGGCAGATCAGCCAACCAATGGGAAATATCACGCAATTGTCTTCTGTTCTACAAAGTGCTTCGGCGGCTACGAAGCGTGTCTTTGAGATTTTAGATGAACCAGAGGAAAAAGAAAATAAAGTAGATGTCACTCTTCCAGAAACAATATTAGGAAATGTTTCGTTTGAACATGTGGACTTTGCCTATGATCCAAAAAAACCGTTGATCCAAGACTTGAATTTTGAGGTCAAAGCAGGACAGACGGTAGCAGTCGTAGGTCCTACAGGTGCAGGAAAAACAACGTTGATCAACCTATTGATGCGTTTTTATGATGTGACACATGGGGCTATAAAAATCGATGGTATCGATACAAAATCAATGAGTCGAAGTGATGTTCGGTCATTGTTCGGTATGGTTCTGCAAGACGCGTGGCTGTATGAAGGAACGATTGCGGACAATATCCGTTTTGGTAAATTGGATGCGACAGATTATGAAGTGGTTGATGCTGCGAAAACAGCCAATGTCGATCACTTCATACGAACGATGCCGGATGGTTATGAAATGGAGATCAATTCTGAAGGGGACAATGTTTCTCTAGGGCAAAAACAACTGTTGACGATTGCTCGTGCTGTGGTTTCTGATCCTAAGATTTTGATTTTAGATGAAGCAACCAGTTCAGTGGATACACGTCTTGAGGCATTGATCCAAAAAGCAATGGATCGCGTGATGAAAGGACGAACCAGTTTCGTGATCGCCCATCGGTTATCCACGATTCGAGATGCTGATCTGATCTTAGTGATGGATCAAGGACAGATCATCGAAAAAGGAACACATGAAAGCTTGCTTGCACAAGGTGGTTTCTATGAAAAACTCTACAATAGTCAATTTGCAGAAGAAGTAATAGAGGCGTAAAAAGCGCAACAAAAAAGAAGGTTTATTTTTGTTTTTCTGTGTCGTTGGTGGTACGCTTAATGTATCAAATAAGAAGCGGAGATGAGATCATGCAAGAATTTTTGGACAAAAAAATTGCTGAAACAAAGAAGGAAATCGACCGTTTGACAACACGCCGACAAGAAGAACTAGGAAATTCCATTAATTTTATTGAAAATGAACTACAAATCGAACGGTTACGAGCACAAGTTGTGGCATATGAATCTGTATTAGAACATTTGGAAGCCTAAAAGAGAAGTATCAAGTCATGAGAAATAAGCTGAGAGTGGGACAAAAGTAAGAAACACTTTTGTCCCACTCTTTAAAAACGAATAAACGGTGGGAGCAGAAGCAACTCCTTC
>NZ_SPHN01000022.1:0-32844 GCF_005844145.1 Enterococcus sp. BSD2780061688st2 D3 | reverse complement strand
CAACTATACGCTTAAAAGAGCGTTAGAGGGTAATTTCATCCGTCGATGAATTTACCCTCTAATCTTAGTATGTTTTTTATGTAAAAGAGCAGATGTGACGTAAAAAAAAATGAAACACATAAGTATAAAAGAGAAGTCTTATATTTTTGCTCAAGGAGGAGCGAACATATAGCATAACGCAACTTTCTGTCGTAATTTCGTATGATTTATTTTCTATTCTTTTTAGTCCTGTGTTATTATTATGTTATAAGTATTATTTGAAAAAATGATACATAGTAATGTGGATGTAGGCGGGGAAGAGTATGGAAGCAAAAATTAGTTTAGAGCCTTTTGAACGTATTTTAAGCGGTTACCAGAAAATCGAAGAACTAGCTGTGAATGTAGCAGATTGTTCGAAATTGGCACAGAAATATGCACGTTATGGGGTAGAAGGCTACCGCTTAGGGAACTATGTCGGAACTGGGTATCTCAATCGTTATCTAGAGTGTATGGTGGATCGTGCACCCATGTTGATATACAAAAGAAATTATTTGATTCCTCTGCTTTTTCGACGTTCAGATTCTGCTTATCAATTATTTGAAGAGGATTATCGAATGGAAGCTTTTTTCCGGTTATTGGAATGGAGCCTTAAACATCAACCGGGGAAAATCTTGATCGAAAAAAATGAAAAGTATGATTTAAAAAAAGCAAAGGTGATCGATAGTGCCTATCTAGCTTTTAGAGTATCGGAGATTCTTGACAGTGGCGGTTACCCCCTCAGTAATTTTCAGACGCTTGAGCAATTCATCGAATGGAATCGAATTTATCGCTTGATTGATAATGGTGGAATCGGTCGTCATAGTAAGCTGTTTGATCCTGAATATCCTGAAAACATGGAAGAGTTGCGAATGATCATCTCTTTAGTTAAATTAAAATATCCGGACACCGAACTCGTGGTTTGATTTCTGTGCTCCTAAAAACCAAATAGAGGAGGTTGGGACAGAAGTGTTTTTTACTTTTGTCCCATGCTCCATTTATTCTGCTTATAAGTTTATTTTAGTGTAAAGCGCAGAGGGCATCGTTTCGATCAGAGGGCTAGTTTCAGATGTCATCACGTACAATTCATGCATTGCACGGGTACACATCGTATAAAGGACTAACTTGTCTTGGCTTGAGAAAAAGTTTTCTTGATCGATATTCCAGAGATATACACGATCAAATTCTAATCCTTTCGCTAAGAAAGCAGGCAATAAAACGATTTGTCGTTTCATGAAGTCTGTTTCATTTGAGATCAATTGGATCTTTTCTTTTAGGATACTCGGTAGTTGCTCATAGAGCTGTTCACATTCAGCTTGCGTTTTTCCAATGATCGCCGTGCGCCAATAACGTGTTTTTTCTTGTGCTTGCTCAAGTGAGTCAGACAGCCAATTTAAGCGAGCCTCTAAGGAAGTGCCTTCCACAATGACTGGGAGCTCTCCTTTGCGAGCAGTTGTTTCCACATGGTCTTCTTTTGACAAAAAGTGATTAGCAAAATCAGTGATTTCTTTTGTCGAACGGTAACTCGTCGTTAATTGGAAATGAGTGACTTCCTGCTCTTTGAATAATTGGTCAAGTGAACCTGTAATCGTTTCATTCCCAAAAACATTTTGATTCAAATCACCACAAAATGTCAAATTCGCTTTCGGATAAACCGCCTGTAAAAGAGCCACCTGTGCAGGAGCGAAATCTTGCATTTCATCAATGAAGATATAGCGTGCTTTTTGTGTGGCGGAGACAGGATAAACTTTGCGCATCAACAAGAAGAATAAGACAGCATCTTCTTGCTGCAAGTAACGTTGACGCAGATTTTCTTTTAGTCGCATTGCATGTTCTTGCCACATTTGCGGACTGATGTGATTCTTTGCCAAAACTATTTCTGGAATTGTTTGGATAAAATGCAGGTATTGTTTCGTAATATTGACGAATTGATAATTCATGATTCCGCGATAGATACGGCGTAATCGTTTTTTGACGATTTGATTTGCTAGTTTTTTACGTAAAGAGCGTTCTTTTTGCTCGGTGTATTCTAGATTAGGATCAGTCGCATATAACTCTTGTAATTGTTCTTCTGCCAGATCTTTGACCCATTGTTGACGGGTTTCGTCTTTTTGTAATCCACCCAATTTTTTTAATAATTTTGTTTGTAAGAGCGAAATACGTTGATGTAATGGCAGCAGTTCATTGGTTTCTTGGTACCAGGTGCGGATCGATTCTTTTGACAAAATAGTACGTCCATTGATTTTCATGTCACGAAACAGGGGACCGTAATTTGTGATTGTTTCGATATACGCATCAATATGATCAATCAATGTCAAACCGCTTTTTAACGTTTTGACTGGATCTTTGTCACCAGATAAAAAGCCAGCTTCCTGCTGGTCTTCTTCCAGCAACGTGAATTCTGGAACGAGTTGTTCCAAATAGCTTTTGAATGTTTGCGTAGGAACGCCGCTTTCACCTAAAGAAGGCAAGACGGTCGAGATATAATCTGAAAAAAGATGGTTTGGTGAAAACAATAGCACATTTTCAGCTTCAAGCCATTTTCGATTATGGTAAAGTAAAAAAGCAATGCGCTGTAGTAAAGCAGATGTTTTCCCGCTACCGGCGATACCTTCGATCAACATGACTTTGCTCTGTGTATCACGAATGATGGCATTTTGTGCCTTTTGGATGGTGGAAACGATGTTTTTCATATGTGCGCTTGATGCATCATCTAAAATCTCTAGTAAGAAATCATCATTAATCACTTCAGATGTATCGACCATCGAAACGATTTTCCCATCTACGATCTTGAATTGGCGTTTCAATAATAAATCAACATTGATCTTCTCAGTATCGGTTTCATAAAAGGCAGGACCGATTTCTCCTTCATAATAAAGGTTTGCGATAGGCGCACGCCAATCGATCACGATCGTTTCTTCTGCGAGGTCTCGTAATGAAGCAATCCCTAAATAAAGTGTTTCAGCTTCACTTTCTTCTTTAAAGTCAATACGTGCAAAATAAGGGTTTTCTTTCATTACCGCTAGGGTTTGCAGACGTTTTTGCTGTGCTTCGAGTGTATGGTATTTTAAAAGCAGTTCTTGCTCGTGTTGGCGGTATTCAACAGCTGACTCATAAAAAGATTCATTTGAACCGGCACGGATCTTATGGGTAGCAGTCTCTTTCGTGGAATCATTCATTTCCTGTGTGAGCGTTTGTTGTTTATTGTCCAGCAGCTTTTGTTCAAGTTGGATCAAGTGAGTCGTTTCATCCACATGCTGTTGTTCTAGTTGTCTTTCATTCATTTCTTTATGTGCTCCTTCCGCCGTAAATAACGAATTAAAAGTATAGCACAAAAGCTGAAAAAAAGGTACCTTTGTCCATTGATTAACAGAAGTTGTTTTTGATAATAGAGGATGAGAGTGATAGTTATTTTCATTTAAGAGTAAATAATTCACAAAGTTATGAGGAATCGGTATTCTATACTCTATAGAGGAGTGAGAACATGGCACATTTTAAGAAATTTTTATTAACTGTTTCTATAGGTATTATTGCGCTGATCAGTGAATTTATTTTTAAACAACCGCAGATTGCCTACCTTATCATTGCAGTCACTGGAGGCTTTTTAGCATTTTTTATGTTTCTTGAAATGATAAAGACCCTACGTTCTGGCAAATACGGTGTCGACATCTTAGCAATTACAGCAATTGTCGCCACATTGATCGTAAGGGAATATTGGGCAAGTCTGATGATCTTAGTCATGCTGACTGGTGGAGATAGCTTGGAAGACTATGCCAATAAAAAGGCAAGTAAAGAACTACAATCTTTATTAGATCGTACTCCTCGCACGGCACATAAACTGGAGGATGGAAAACTAAAAGAAATTGCTGTTGATTCGATCGAAATCAATGACATTATCGTAGTCAAGCCAGGAGAAATCGTTCCGGCAGACGGAAGAGTAGTAAAAGGAGAATCTCAATTTGACGAATCCTCACTGACTGGTGAGGCGAAACCAATCACTAAAGTCGTCGGCGATGAATTGATGTCCGGATCAGTCAATGGGAATGACTCGATCCAGATGCAGATCGAAAAAAGAGCAGCTGACAGTCAGTATCAACTGATCATAAAATTAGTGGAAGAATCAAAAGAAAAGCCGGCTCACTTTGTTCGATTGGCAGACCGCTATGCAGTTCCGTTTACACTGATAGCCTATTTGATTGGTGGGATATCATGGTGGTTAAGCAAAGATCCGTTGCGTTTTGCAGAGGTGTTAGTGGTAGCCTCCCCTTGTCCATTGATCTTAGCAGCACCAATTGCGCTAGTCGCAGGAATGAGCCGTTCTAGTAAAAATGGGATCGTTGTGAAGACTGGGACGACTATTGAAAAGTTAGCACGTACCAAAACAGTTGCTTTTGATAAAACGGGGACGATCACAAAAGGCTTCCTTGAAGTCGCTGAGATCCACCCAGAGCCAGCCATTACAGAAGATGATTTGTTGATCTATGCTGCAAGTGCCGAGCAGGAATCAGGGCATATTTTGGCGCGCTCCTTACTAAAAAATGTGCCTCACAATCAATTGTTAGCTGTAAGTGATTTGAAGGAAATCACAGGCCAAGGGATACAGGCGCTTGTAGCCGATCATCAAGTGAAAATCGGGAGAGCTTCATTTGTTGGCACCAATGAAATTCAGACAACGAAAACAGCGATCTATGTTGCTATTAACGGTCAATTTGCAGGCACGATCCTTTTTTCAGATACCCTTCGTCCAGAAGCAAAAGAAACGATTCAAGAATTAAAGAAACTTGGTATTTCCGATCTCATGATGATCACAGGAGATGGGCAGGCAATCGCCGAATCAATCGCAGCAGAAGTAGGTCTGACTTCTATCCATGCACGTTGTTTGCCACAAGACAAGCTGAAGATCTTGGAACAAATCCCTGAAAAAGATCGGCCCGTTACGATGGTGGGAGATGGCGTCAATGATGCACCTGCTCTAGCCATCGCAGATGTTGGGATAGCAATGGGTGCTCATGGATCGACAGCTGCTAGTGAAAGTGCTGACGCAGTCATATTGAAAGATGATCTAACGAAAGTCACGACAGCAGTAATGATTTCGAAAAGAACGATGCAAGTTGCCAAGCAATCGGTATTGATCGGTATCTTTATCTGTGTCTTTTTGATGCTCGTTGCAAGTATGGGTGTGATCCCAGCTTTATTTGGTGCAGTACTCCAAGAAGTGGTCGATACGGTATCGATCCTTAGTGCATTAAGAGCGAGAAGTGACAGATGAAGTGATAGATAAAGTATAGAAAATTCTTTTCACTTCCTTTGTTTTGCGGTATTATCAAGTGGTAGAAAATCTGTTTGAAACAAATGATACAGTTTCAAGACCAATCATAAGGGAGACGATACAATGCCATTCGTACACGTAGAATTAGTAGAAGGACGTAGTCCAGAACAACTTGAAAATATGATGAAAGATATCACGGAAGCAGTCCACAAAAATACGCAAGCGCCAAAAGAGCACATCCATGTCATCATCAATGAAATGAAAAAAGGAACATATGGCGTAAATGGTGAATGGAAAAAATAAGTCATGTACTTACTTGATTTTTCTTTTTATTAGTGGTTAAATAAACACATAGTTGATTGATGAGAAAGCCAACTGAATTTGAGAGTCTTCGATAAGAGAGGAAAAGCTAGGCTGAAACTTTTCCAGAAGAAAACCAAAGGATGACCACTTTCGAAACCTTTGTCGAAACAAAGGCGGTCGTACCGTTATAACGCTTAAGGAACGTATTGACGTTCGAAATTAGGTGGAACCACGAATCTTTCGTCCTAGTATCTTGTTTATGAGATGCTAGGACTTTTTTGTTGGAGTTCTCGATCAATCAAAAATCTAAGGGAGGCTATTTATTATGATAAAGATCACTTTTCCAGATGGCGCAGTCAAAGAATTTGAGGCTGGCAGTACTACTGCTGAAATCGCCGAAAGTATTTCAAAAAGTTTAGCTAAAAAAGCTTTTGCTGGTAAAGTCAACGGACAGTTGGTTGACTTGAATCGCGGGATTGAAGAAGACGCAACAATCGAGATCGTTACACCAGACCACGAAGATGCACTATCTTTAGTCCGTCACTCTGCAGCACATTTGATGGCTCAAGCAATGCGTCGTTTATATCCAAATATTCATTTTGGTGTAGGACCTGCAATCGATTCAGGCTTTTATTACGACACAGATAACGGAGAAAACCAAATCAGTGTAGAAGATCTTCCAGCAATCGAAGCTGAAATGATGAAGATCGTGAAAGAAAATCTGCCTATCGAACGACGTGTCCTTTCAAAACAAGAAGCGTTGGATATTTTTGCAAGTGACCCATACAAAGTTGAATTGATCAGTGAATTACCAGAAAATGAAGTAATCACTGCATACCAACAAGGTGAATTCATCGACCTATGCCGTGGACCACATGTTCCTTCAACTGGACGTATCCAAGTATTCAAATTGCTATCAGTTGCTGGTGCATATTGGCGCGGAAATTCAAATAATCACATGATGCAACGTGTGTATGGAACAGCATTCTTTGATAAAAAAGAACTAAAAGAATTCATCCGCCTTCGTGAAGAAGCAAAAGAAAGAGATCACCGTAAACTAGGAAAAGAATTAGATTTATTCATGGTTTCGCCAGAAGTAGGATCAGGCTTACCTTTCTGGTTGCCAAAAGGCGCAACGATCCGCCGTACGATTGAACGCTATATCGTTGATAAAGAAGTCAGCTTAGGCTATCAACACGTCTACACACCGATCATGGGGGATGTAGAACTGTATAAGACATCTGGACACTGGGATCATTACCAAGAAGATATGTTCCCACCAATGGATATGGGTGACGGTGAAATGCTCGTTCTTCGCCCGATGAATTGCCCTCACCACATGATGGTCTACAAAAACGCGATCCATTCCTATCGTGAATTACCAATTCGTATCGCTGAACTTGGAATGATGCACCGTTATGAAAAATCAGGTGCTTTGTCAGGATTGCAACGTGTCCGTGAAATGACGTTGAATGATGGGCATACATTTGTAAGACCAGATCAAATCAAAGACGAATTCAAACGTACGCTTGAGTTGATGGTTGCTGTTTATGCAGACTTCAATATCACAGACTACCGTTTCCGTTTGAGTTACCGTGACCCAAATAATACACACAAATATTTTGATGATGATGCAATGTGGGAAAAAGCACAAGTAATGCTTAAAGCCGCAATGGACGAATTAGAACTTGATTATTTTGAAGCAGAAGGAGAAGCTGCTTTCTACGGACCAAAACTAGACGTTCAAGTCAAAACAGCACTAGGTACAGAAGAAACATTATCAACGATCCAATTAGACTTCTTGTTGCCTGAACGTTTTGAATTGACTTACGTAGGAGAAGATGGTGAAAATACCCATCGTCCAGTGGTTATCCACCGAGGAATCGTTTCAACGATGGAACGTTTTGTTGCTTATTTAACAGAAGTATACAAAGGAGCTTTCCCAACTTGGTTGGCACCGATCCAAGCAACGATCATTCCTGTTTCAGTGGATGCACACAGCGACTATGCTTATGAAATCAAAGAACGCCTTCAAATGAAAGGCTTGCGAGTAGAAGTAGACGACCGTAATGAAAAAATGGGGTATAAGATTCGTGCTTCTCAAACACAAAAAGTCCCTTACCAATTGGTTGTAGGAGATAAAGAAGTAGAGGATGCAACAGTAAATATCCGTAAATACGGTAGTAAAGAAACATCCGTAGAAGATCTGAACATCTTTGTAGATGCAATTGTTGCGGAAGTACAAAACTATAGTCGTGAAGGCTAATCAAATAGTAGACACAAAAAACAGCAGAGAAGACGATTTGTCTTACTCTGCTGTTTTTTTCCACTAGCGACCACAAGGAATATTTAGACAAAAACTAAAGAAATTTTATACATTGCTGTGCCGCTCAAAAGGCTTAGATATGGTATACTTACATAGACTGTAAGATGAAAAGGATGTGAGATCTATGGGCGTTATTAGCCATATCAAAAGCATGATGGAAGAGTATTCCTCTGCAGAAAAAAAACTTGCAGATTATATTATCAACAATGTAGAAAAAATTCCAACGATGACGGCCAATGAACTAGCTGAATCAGCTGGATTAAGTGCGCCAACAGTCGTTCGATTTTCTAAAAAAATCGGCTATCAAAGCTTGACTGATTTTAAAATAAATATTTCGACAGAACTCCAAACAGGTATCGACGAAGGCTTTAGCGACATCCAACCGAATGAATCCTTTTATTCGATCAAAAATAAATTAGGAAATAATGCGCAAGTGGCGATCAGAGAGACGGTTGACGTCTTGAAAGAAGAAAAGATCCAAGAGGTCGTTCAAAGTTTAGAAGGCGCAGAAACAGTTTTTTTATATGGTGTAGGAGCTTCTTCTCTTGTGGTGGAAGACATCGTGCAGAAATGGTCACGGGTCGGAAAACCGATCATCTTTGAAAAAGATATCCATGTGCTACTCCCTCAGTTGGTAAGTAATGAAACGAAAAAAGTGCTGTGGCTGATATCCAATTCTGGCAACACTGCAGACGTGGTTGCAGTAGGGGAGATCGCTAAAGATCTGGGTATTCCAGTAATTGCTTTAACACAATTTGGAACCAACCATTTAAGCAGAATCGCAGATGTCGTCATCCAAACCTCCAGACCAAAAGAAATCACTAACCGAAGTGCAGCAACGAATTCCTTGTTAGCTCAATTCGTGACAATCGATATTATTTTTTATTTGTATATGGCAAAAAATGAACAGTTGAGCGAAAAAGTGGGAAAAACAAGACAAGCAATCAAAGGCTATTTTGAGTCGAAACTATGATTGTGCGAAAATAATAGAAAAACAGGTAGTTTTCCACAGTAAAAATAGCGCCTGTTGTGTTTCACGGAAATCAGAACGAAAATTATTAAAAAAGCTCTGTTTTTTAACGATTTGAATTATTTGTATTTGTGACGCAATTTAGTTTTGTGAAACAAAAGGAGATTTTTATCTTGAATTTCGTTAAAGAATTTTTTTAGCATAACTTTTTTTCTTTTTTAATTTCAGAAATTTAGGTACAATGAATCGTGAATGTAAGTAGGTAAAAGATAGGAATGATGAAAGATTTTATGAAAAAATTTATGAACAATTCTTGGATGGATAAAATAAAAAAAGGGGCACAGGAACCAAAAAACAAACCATTTCGCCGTTCCCACGTGCCTTTTCGCTTAAATTTTCTTTTTTTCATTATATTTACATTGTTCGTAGCGCTGATTGCTCGACTGGGGTATCTGCAAATCGTCAATGGGGAAGAGATGGAAGCAAAAGTCAAATCTTCATCTACCTTGACGATCCAAACAAGTTCTCCTCGAGGAATGATCTATGATTCAACTGGAAAGGCGTTAGTGACAAATCAAGCAAACCAAGCGATTACTTTTACAAGAGGGACAAAAGTCACGTCAAAAGATTTGCTGGAGGTAGCAACGAAACTCAATCAATTGATCGATGTTCCAGCGGATGAGAATTTGACCGAACGGGATAAAAAAGATTTCTGGTTGGCTGATCCTAAACATTTGAAAGAAGCAACGGAACGACTTTCCGCTAAAGAAAAGCAGTTGGAAACTAGTGAGCAATACAGTGCAACTGTAGACAAGGTCACAAAAGATGAAATCCAATTCAATGAAGAAGAATTAAAAATTGCAACGATTTTTAAACGCATGAATAGCGCCTACGAATTGAATACAGTATTTATCAAAAATTCTGGGGTGACTGACCAAGAACTTGCAGTCGTAGCGGAACACGCTTCAGAGTTACCAGGCGTTTCAACTGGAACGGACTGGACACGTCAATACAATGCAGCAGACTCATTAAAAAGTATTTTAGGTAGTGTGACTACAGAAAAACAAGGACTGCCAGCGGATGAAGCGGATAAATATCTAGCCAAGGGATATTCTCGTAATGATCGAGTTGGTCAAAGTTACCTTGAAAAACAATATGAGGATGTCTTACAAGGTACAAAAACACAATACGAAGTAACTTTAGACAGTGATGGAAATGTCACAAATAAAAAAGAAATCTTTGCTGGAGAAAAAGGGTCTAATTTGATGTTGTCCATCAATTCAGAATTCCAATCAAAAGTGGAGGACATCTTAAAAAATAATTATCAGACATTAGTCAATAATGGGAAAGCGAAGTATTCACCGGGTGCTTACGCAGTTGCGATGAATCCTCAAACTGGAGAAGTATTGGCAATGACAGGATTCAGTCATAAAGAAGGGTCGAATGAACTGACAGAAAATGCTTTGGGTACGATCACAAGTGCATTTACACCGGGGTCTGTTGTCAAAGCAGGAACTTTGACCGCTGGTTGGCAAACAGCGGCGATTGCTGGCAATCAAGTGTTGGTGGATGAACCAATCAAACTGCAAGGTTCTGCTGAGAAAAGTTCGGTCTTCAACCGCAGTGGACAAATACCTATCAATGCGGTAAAGGCGCTTGAATTATCGTCAAATACGTACATGATCAAAGTCGCATTAAAAATGCTTGGCTTGGAATATACACCTAACATGGGCTTACCTTCTCTTGATGAGGAAGCAAAAGCCTATGAGGAATTACGTAAAGCATTTAAAGAATTTGGCTTGGGCACAACAACAGGTATCGATTTGCCAAATGAATCTGCCGGTATCTCCCGTTCAGTCGATTTTATGAAGAAATTCAATTCTGACAACGGCGCACAATGGTATTCACCAGGTAACTTCACCGATCTTGCGTTCGGTCAGTTTGATACGTACACACCGATCCAATTAGCACAGTATGCGTCTACGGTGGCGAATGGTGGAAAAAGAATTGAACCTCGTCTAGTGAAAGCTATCTATGGCAATGATGCAGATGGCAATCTAGGAGAAGTAAAAAAAGAAATCGAAACAAAAGTAGCGAATAATGTAGACATTACTGCGGAAGAAATGTCCATTCTTCGTGAAGGATTCCATCAAGTCGTTCACGGAACGGATGGGTATACGACAGCTAA
The DNA here is from genome assembly GCF_005844145.1 of Enterococcus sp. BSD2780061688st2 D3. Taxonomy (NCBI): domain Bacteria; kingdom Bacillati; phylum Bacillota; class Bacilli; order Lactobacillales; family Enterococcaceae; genus Enterococcus; species Enterococcus sp. BSD2780061688st2 D3. The sequence goes on along the minus strand of NZ_SPHN01000022.1, from coordinate 21,773 downwards.
ACCTCTGGCTAACGCAAAAATGGATTTGTCTGCCAAAACTGGTACAGCTGAAACAGTGGCAGAAGGGCATCCTGATATCACAACAGTTAACAGTAATATTGTAGCCTATGGTCCAACCGATAATCCTGAGATAGCTATCAGTGTAGTTTTACCAAATCTATTGGATGAAAAAGACCATATGAATTTGACGATTGCTCAAGAAATCATGGATACTTACTATGATATGTTTATGGCTAATAAACAAAATCCTTGATTTTTTGACCTTCAATCTGTAGCTATTCAACTACAACAAACCTCTTATATATTGGTTTATCCAAGATCAAAGGGTCAAAATATGAAATGAAATACATCGAACGTCATTTCATCAGTTGCCATTTGGGATGGAACACAACGCTTCTTCCTAAATGGCAACATTACTATAAAAAAACGATTTTATGACAGTATGCAACATATTTCTGTAGGATGCTTACAAGATTTTGTCAGCTATCATGAAATATGATATGCCTTTCTTGATGAATATCTTGGATAAAATCGCGAAACGAATTTGGGCCACAGCTCGCTTTCTCGCAGACTCAAACGAATTGATTCTAGCGTTTTGATCGAGCTGATTGGTCCATTTTTTTATTGATCCAAAAAAATAATCGACCAAGGAATAACTTGCGTTTGATCCAAGAGCGTGGGACAAAAGTAAGAAACACTTTTGTCTCATTCTTTAAAAACGAATAAACGGAGGGAGCAGAAGCAACTCCTTTGGAAATAAGCCGAAATCCACAAAAATTTGAAAAGCAATTTTCGTTAATTTCTTCTTATTTCTCGGAGTTAAATACTTCTGTCCCAGCCTCAAGGAAAGATGCTATTCATTACCTGAGATTTCGTGAGTGAAAAGCGGAGAGACTGATGGTTGTTCCTCTGATTTTATTTGAGGGCAATAGTTACTGAGGCTAAGTTTTTCGTTGGACCAGAATGGCTTTTTGAACTTCGCTAGAAGCCTTTGATGAGATGCGCGTCTTTTGTGTAACACTCCTAAATAGGATGTTTTGAAGATAGATAACAGAACCATTTATTATGAAATGAAAAGGACCTGATGAAATGGAACTTTCAGTTAAAAATTTGACAATGAACTATTCGAACAAGACTGCGTTAGATGATGTATCGTTGAACTTCAAATCGGGCGGGTTAATCGGATTGATCGGCCCTAATGGAGCAGGAAAATCAACCTTGCTCAAAATCCTCTCTACTATGTTAAAGCCCAGTTCAGGGGAGATTTTCATGGAAAGTCAGGATGTAGTAAACCATCCCAAAATCATGCGCAATATTCTCGGCTACTTGCCTCAGCATGTGCCCTATTATCCACAATTATCTGCTACAGAATATTTAAATTATATTGCTGCCATAAAAGGTATAGCTGCGCAAGATGGAAAAATGCAAATCTCTCAATTATTAAAGCAATTCCACTTGGAAGATGTGGGAAAACGACGTCTGAATGATTTTTCAGGGGGGGATGATCCAACGCGTAGGGATGGCCGCGACACTTCTAGGTGATCCAAAAGTAATTTTAGTTGACGAACCAACGGCCGGACTTGATCCGTTGGAACGAGCCACGTTTAGGAATATATTAAGTGAGCTTGCAGTTGAGCGGATCGTCATACTATCGACTCATATTATTTCAGATATAGAAGCAGTTGCTAGTGACTTAGTCTTTTTGAAGGCTGGACGACTACTTTTCCATGGGTCACCAAATGACTTAGTAAAAAAAGCGAATGGTATGGTTTGGGAGTATGTATTGCCGAGTGGAATCTTTCCAGATTCTTCGAACATGGTCAGTTCGCTGATCCAAGAGTCAGATGGCATACATGTACGGGTGATTGCTGAAACAGCTCCGACGTCTTCTGCCAAGGTCGTTGCGCCAAGGCTCGAAGATGCGAGTATTGCACTGTTGGAAAGACAGGTGAAGCAAAAATGATTCGCATAATGAAAGCTGACCTCTTTCAACGGATCAGAATCCCTTCATTTTTTGTTACAGTTGCTATGCTATTATTTCTTTCTGTTATAAGTACACCTCGTGCAAAAGGAGTGATTCAGGTTCTTTCCATTGATCCAACTGTTTATCGTCAAGCAGATAACCCTTCATGGTTACCGTCAAGTGCAGCTTTGATATTAGGCTTGATTCTGCCCATAATAGGCTTTTTGTTCATAAGGAATTCACTATCCCTTGATCGTGAAACAGGAGTTGCCGATCTATTTATGACAACAAGCTTCCATCAATTTCGCTATGTTTTTGGTAAATTCACTGCAAATTGCCTTTTATTAGTAAGTCTATGGCTTACAGTAGTTATCGGAACTTTTTTTATGTCGATTTTGCGCTTTCCAGGACAATGGCTCTCTATGTACCAGTTTTTAAGCCCTTTTTTAGTACTGTTACCTGGTATTTTATTACTTTCGGCACTAGCTCTACTAGCGGATACTTTACCATTTTTACGAGGAACATTCGGAACGATCGCGATGATTTTTTTTCTTTTGATCCTCTACGTACTTGAGGCAATGAGAAATAAGCAAGAAGGGCTAAATCTATTCAATCTATCAGGAACGAATTATATTTTGGATGCAATAAAACAAGCAGGTATTGTCGCTGGAAAACCAATCAATGGCTTGCAAGTTTTAAGTAGTGGGAAAGGGCCACAGTCTGGCACCCTTTCTCTCGTTATCTCGGCTATCGATTTTAAGCCATCAGATTTGATAGCTATTGGGATACAAATCGTCATCTGTATATTTTTAGTATTATTGTCCGCTCTCTTGCTAAACAAGCGGATCATCGTCCGTAAAAAGTATAAAAAAACACAAACGCCGGTAATTGTTGACTCGAAACCAGTCAATAATCTAAAGTGGAAACCAATAGAAGAAATGAATTTTAAATACGATCGATTGATCAAGCAAGAGGCGATTCGAATCTTTCAAGTGATACCTCTTTGGCAATTAGTAGGGATCATATTGATGTGGATAGCAGCATGGATCGTGTCACGTTCTGTTTTGAATGAAGTAGTCTTGCCTATTTTATTCATCCTAGCAATCGGTCCGATCTCATTGCTAGGTAGTCAAACACAAACAAATGGGGTTTATGATTGGTTGAGAACTGTTACTAAAGGACAAAGGCATCAACAAAATAGTGAATTGATCGTTTTATTTTTGTTTGTATGTTGTCTGTTAGTGCCGATCATGGTAAAAAATCCCAGTGAAATAATTTTATTACTGTTTTTTGGTCTATCTTTGATAGTATTGGCACAAGTGTTAGGGACACTCTTCAAAAACGGAAGAGCGTTTATAGGGATCATGTCAGTTTTTTGGTTCATCTATCTGAATGGTGTGACGGCTCTATTACCATTGCAAAAAGAAAGCAATCTTTTGGTGACGGGCGTATACATTCTCTTGACGATCTTATTGATAGTGTTGCTACAGTTAAAGGTTTTGGTAAAAAACAGAGAATAAGATGACTTGTCTGCTACAAAATAAGCGTATAAAAAACAATCCAGACTGAAACGTCAAACAACGTTTTAGTCTGGATTGTTTTTTAGGTTTTATAGAGCAAGTAGATCCTCAAGGTAAGTTGCTAACCCATCTTCTTGATTGGATAGGTCGGTAACATCATTTGCAACGCCTTTCAATTGATCAGTGCCATTTTTCATGGCAACTCCCCACCCGGCGTATTCCAATAATTCAAGATCATTATGTTCATCGCCAAAAGCGATAATATCCTTTTGGTCAATGTCAAGATAATTTGCGATACGGTGGACACCTTTGGCTTTTTCGATCCCTTTTGAGACGATTTCCAAAATGGCCATTGGTCCGCCCCAAGTACGAACATCTACAAATTGACCAAATTGACGGGTCAACTCTGACGAAACCTGTTCCGCGTAACGTTTTTCCGTTCTTACTAATAGTGAAGTCGGATTAGTTGTCAAGTTCTGTGGTGATAGTAGATTTTGTGGGCTAGGTTTTGCAGAAGCAAAGATTTTGGCATCAAAAAAATCAAAGCTGTCAATAAAGAAAGTTTCACGATTTTCAGCAGCGATAAACTCTAAGTTCAACTGTCGTTTTTGAGCCAAAATATCAAAAACAATTTGTTTATCGATTGATGTTTCTTTTTCTTGTGCCCAATGTTTGTTAGGGATATGGACTAGAGCGCCGTTAAAATTGACCATAGGCGTGGTTAATCCTAATTGTTGATAATATTGGTAACTCATTCTAAAAGGCCGCCCAGTAGCAATGCTGACATGGTGACCAGCTGCCACGGCTTTCTTTAACGTATTTTCGGTTTTAGAAGTGATCAGTGAGTCTTGATTCAAAGTAGTTCCATCTAAATCAATTGCAATGAGTTTTTTATTCAAAAATGTCATTCCCTTCAAAGCGATGTTTGTTTAAGTCTAGCATATTTTAGTGAATAAACAAGGTACAACTTAGGTCAGATAAAAGCGGATACGGAAAAATAACTTAATGTTCCTAGATTTAAAGTACATATAAAGCAAAACACGAACATTATTCGTTTTTTTTTGCTTTTTTTTCATTTTTTAGTTGAAAAACGAATGAAGCAACCTTATAATTTGAAATTGTTCGATGGAATGCGTTTTTTGTCTTATTAGTATATAAATTATTAAGCTTTCCGTTAGAAAAAAGTCAGGGAGTGGAAATTTTATGGAAAAGTTTTTCCAGTTAAAGAAGAATAACACGAATGTATCAACAGAAATGATGGCGGGGATCACGACTTTCTTTGCAATGAGTTATATCTTGTTTGTGAATCCAACCATTTTATCTGCATCAGGAATGCCATTTCAGGCGGTCTTTTTAGCAACGATCATTGCTTCAGTTATTGGGACATTAGTGATGGGGTTGTTCGCCAACGTTCCTTATGCACAGGCTCCGGGGATGGGACTTAATGCCTTCTTTACATTTACTGTTGTTTTTGGATTAGGGTATTCTTGGCAACAAGCGTTAGCAATGGTCTTTATTTGTGGGTTGATCAATATTTTTATTACGGTAACAAAAATTCGTAAAATGATCATCCATGCTATTCCAGAAAGTCTGCAAAATGCGATTGGCGGAGGAATTGGAATCTTTGTTGCTTACGTGGGTATCAAAAATGCAGGTTTCTTATCTTTTTCAGCAGATCAATCAGCGATCACTAGTTCTGTTGTTGAAGGTGGTAAAGCGACAAATGTGACGATCAATGGCGGTATCGTTCCCGCTTTAGCAAATTTCAATAATGCACCAATTTTATTAGCAGTTATTGGTTTAGTATTTACAGCAATTTTAGTTGTAAAGAATATCCGTGGGGCTATTTTGATCGGGATTGTGGTGACAACAGTTTTAGGTATCTTAATGGGTGTAGTTGATTTAGGTACAATCGATTGGAAAGCAAACTCTCTAGGAAGTTCGATCAACGAATTAGGTACGACTTTCGGAGCCGCTTTTGGCAAAGAAGGGATGCAATCATTATTCAGTGATTCTTCAAAGATCCCTCAAGTGTTGATGACGATCATTGCGTTTAGCTTGTCTGATACTTTTGATACGATTGGTACATTCATCGGAACTGGTCGTCGCACAGGAATCTTCTCTAAAGCAGATGAAGATGCACTAGAAGATGGCAGAGGATTCAAAACTAAGATGGACAAAGCATTGTTTGCAGATGCTATCGCTACATCAGTTGGGGCAATTTTCGGTACATCAAATACGACTACTTATGTTGAGTCTGCTGCAGGGATTGGAGCAGGAGGCCGTACAGGATTAACTTCTGTGGTAGTCGCAGTCTTGTTTGCTTTAAGTAGTTTCCTTTCTCCTCTAATTGCAATCGTTCCAACACAAGCAACAGCTCCTGCATTGATTCTAGTAGGGGTAATGATGATGGCATCATTTGCTGACATCAAATGGCTTGATATGGAAGAAGCGTTACCAGCATTCTTCGCATCGATCTTTATGGGCTTATGCTACAGTATCTCTTATGGGATTGCTGCAGGATTCATTTTCTACACGATTGTCAAAGTAGTGAACGGAAAAGCCAAAGACGTCTCAATTGCTTTATGGGTCGTAGATATTTTATTCATCATTAACTTTGTCATCCTAGCAACGATCTAATTGTTTATTGAAAATTAGTTGTAAAAAAATTGAACTCGCTCTCGCTAACTGTTCTCAGTTAGTTGAGGGCGTTTTTTTGTCACAAATAGCCTTCACTGATAAAATATAAGTAATAGAAATAGGTAAATGAAAAAAATATATTGGAATATTCAGAATATTTTTCAATTATCTCGATACATCGATTGCATAGGGGCAAAAAAATAAGGTATTATGAAAGAGATGAAAGAGGGATGATAGATGAAGAATCAATGGAGGAAAAATTTGATCATTACTTGGATCGGTTGTTTCTTTACGGGCTCAAGTATTAGTTTAGTTATGCCATTTATACCAGTTTATGTTGAACAATTAGGAACACCCAAAGACCAGATTGAACTGTTTTCTGGTTTAGCCATTTCAGTGACCGCGTTTGCTTCTGCAATCGTGGCGCCGATTTGGGGTAATTTGGCTGACCGGAAAGGGCGTAAAATCATGATGATCCGAGCAGCTGCCGGCATGACATTTACAATGGGTTCTCTTGCCTTTGTACCGAATGTCTATTGGTTGTTGATCATGCGCTTTTTAAATGGGATCTTGTCTGGTTATATTCCGAATGCTACTGCAATGATTGCATCGCAAGCGCCAAAAGAAAAAAGCGGTTGGGCGCTAGGGACGTTATCAACTGGGGCAATTGCGGGAAATTTGATTGGCCCTTCGATGGGTGGTGCATTAGCACAGTGGTTTGGGATGGAGAATGTTTTTCTGATCACTGGGGGACTGCTGTTAATAACAACGATGTTGACGATTTTCCTAGTGAAAGAAGATTTCCATCCAATTGAAAAGAAAGATTTGATCAGTACGAAAGAGTTATTCTCAAAAATGGATCATTTCTCTATTTTGGTTGGTCTTTTTGTGACAACGTTGATCCTGCAAATCGGGATCACGACGATCAGCCCGATATTGACCTTATATATCCGTCAATTGAGTGGCAATTCAGAAAATATCCTGTTTGTCAGCGGATTGATCGTTTCGGTTGCCGGTGTTTCTGCTGTGTTCTCATCGCCAAAATTAGGGAAACTCGGTGATAAGATCGGGAATCAAAAAGTTCTATTAGCTGGCTTGGTAATGTCCGCTTGTTGTTACCTACCTATGGCATTTGTGACTACTCCCTTGCAACTTGGAATACTGCGGTTTATCCTAGGATTTTCGACAGGTGCGTTGATGCCATCTATCAATACGCTTATTAGTAAAATCACACCAACTGAGGGAGTCAGTCGAGTGTATAGTTATAACCAAATGTTTAGTAACTTTGGACAAGTCTTAGGCCCGATGTTAGGCTCCACTGTTGCACATGCCTTCAATTACAGTGCAGTATTTATTGTGACAAGCCTGTTTGTTCTATCAAATATCTTTTTGTCATTATTTAACTTCAGGAAGGTCCTTCATCAAAAATTGTGAGGATAGTTTGATGGGAAATTCAAAGCTATCAATTTGATTGGAAATTGAAAAAAGGGTGAGACAAAGTCTCACCCTCGCTTTATTTTTATGAATGTGATGAGGCTTCTTTTCTAGGGACAGCAACTGCACCAAGTAAAATGACAATAACGCCTGCAATCAAAGAAATGATCGTTGTTAAAGTGAAATCATATGCACCCTTTGTTAGAGCACCGCCAATGTAACCTACGACTTGACCTAACACAAATGACCAAAATAATGTTACGATATATCGCATAAAGAACACCTCTTTTCTAAGATTAGTTTACCAGATTTTTCATGAATGTAAAGAAACCCGGTTGTAAAAAAGCAAGTTTTATGATTTTATTATCCCGTATGATAGAATAAGAATAATACATACAAAACAGAGCGTTCGTTAGAGCGTGATCAATTCACAGTAAAAAGTTAGAATCAAACTTAACTATAAACTGCTGTCTAATTATATAAAAGGTGGAATGAATATGTTTTTCCCACAGCTTTATACTAAAACGTCCTATTCCCTACTACAAAGTACGATCCGTGTGACGGATTATATCCAAGAAGCAAAGAAATCAGGCTATTCTGTACTGGCAATCACCGATCAAAATGTTCTCTATGGCGTTCCTGAGTTCTATCAGACCTGCATCAGGGAAGGTATCAAACCAATCATAGGCGCAGTTATTTCGTATAGTTATGAAGAACGACTATATGATCTATTAGTTTACGCGAAAGATACTACTGGTTATCAACAGTTGATGCAGCTTTCAAGTAAAAAAATGATCCAAGAAAATTTGTTGTTAGAGGATTTCAATGAAACAGATCATTTGATCTTTGTTATCCCGACACAGCATTCCGTCAAAAATGATTTTGAGGTTGCAAAAAATTTTGAGACCCATTGGCAATCAGTGAAATCAAAAGTTGCCCCACAGGATTTCTACGTGGGGGTGTCTGATACAGATAGTGAACAAAAGTGGCTCGATTTTTTAGTAAAAAACAATGAGTCGCTTTGTGCGTTGCATCCGATTGCTAGTCTTCGAGAAGAGGAACTATTTGCTTTAGAGACGATGAAACATATCAAAGAGGGAAGTCAACTCCCTTTAGAAGAGCTTACACAACAACAAAATAGAGCAAGACAAGGCTTTCTTCTTTCTGAGAAAGAAGTGATGACCCGTTTCCAAGAGGCAGATTTGGCTAAAGCGGTGGAAGGTGCGCAACGGTTAGCTAATTCAATTTCCTTTGAGTTCCAATTTCATCAAAAACTTCTTCCCCATTATCCCGTACCAGAAAATAAAACAGCAGGAGAATATCTTGATGAATTGTGTCAGATACAATTAAGCAAGCGTCTGACACAGATCACACCAGAATATCAAGAACGGCTGACTTATGAATTATCCGTGATCCATCAAATGGGATTTGATGATTATTTTCTGATCGTCTGGGATGTCATGGCATTCACACATCAAAACAACATCGTTACTGGAGCAGGTCGCGGGTCTGCTGCCGGCTCGTTAGTAGCGTATATATTAGAAATTACAGATGTGGACCCTTTGAAGTATGATCTGTTATTTGAACGTTTTTTAAACCCAGAACGATATACGATGCCGGATATCGACCTTGATATACCAGACAATCGTAGAGAAGACGTATTAAATTATGTAAGAGAAAAATACGGACAATACCATATGTCCCAAATCGCTACCTTTGGTACAATGGCAGCGAAAATGGTGCTACGAGATGTTGCCCGAGTGTTTGGGCTTTCTCAAAGTGAAGCAAATCGCTGGTCTAAAGCAATTCCTAATCAATTGAAAATCACATTGAAAGAAGCATATCAAGCATCTAAAAATTTGGTGGAATTAGTGAATGCAAATGAAAAAAATCAGTTGTTATTCAAAACAGCCATCATTTTAGAAGGGCTTCCTAGACATGTTTCCACCCATGCAGCTGGTGTAGTTATCAGTGATAAAAATCTTTTAGAGTTAGTTCCCTTACAAAAAGGCTCGGACGAAGCATTTCTAACTCAATATACGATGAATGACGTCGAAGCAATCGGATTACTGAAAATGGACTTCTTAGGTTTAAGAAATCTTTCAATCATCGACTATACGCTGAAGGCCATCAAAAAAGTAGAGAAAAAAGAGTTGCCGCTCAAACAGATCCCATTGAATGATCCCCAAACACTTTTGTTGTTTCAACAAGGGGATACGACAGGTGTCTTTCAATTTGAATCAGCTGGTATCCGTAATGTATTAAGAAGGCTAGGGCCGGAAAACATTGAAGATATTGCAGCAGTCAATGCGCTTTATCGACCAGGTCCAATGCAAAATATCGATACATTTATCGCACGGAAAAAAGGCAAAGAGGCAATCAATTATCCTGATGATTCATTGATGCCGATTCTGAAAAATACTTACGGCGTAATCGTTTATCAAGAACAGATCATGCAAATTGCGACTAAAATGGCTGGGTTCTCACTTGGACAATCAGATATTCTTAGAAGAGCGATCAGTAAAAAGAAAAAAGAAGTGATCGATAAAGAACGAGAGCATTTTGTGAATGGTGCACTTCAGCAAGGATATTCGAGAGAAAAAGCGGTTGAAGTATATGATTATATCGAGCGGTTTGCAAACTATGGCTTCAATCGTTCCCATGCGTTTGCTTACTCTTTTGTAGGTTTTCAAATGGCTTATCTCAAAGCACATCATCCTGGCGCATTCTTTGTTAGTTTAATGAACTCTGTTCGTCACAATACAACGAAGTTAAAGGAATATATTGCAGAAGCGCGCAAAAAGAAACTAAAATTAATTGCACCTTCTATCAATCAGAGCTATTACGGATTCGAGCTAGTCAATAAAGAAGAAATTCGTTTTGGACTAACTGCGATCAAAGGGGTCAGAAGAGATTTCATTGAAGATATACTGAAGGATAGAAAAGAAAATGGTGCCTATCAATCAGTGGATCAATTTTTGATCCGTCTAGACAAACGCTGGCTAAAATTAGACTTACTTCAATCCTTAGTAGCGGTGGGCGTATTTGATGAACTTTCGCCCAATAGAAAACAATTGATGCTTGATCTAGAAGGCAAGATCCAAAATGTTGTGTACAGTGGTGGAAGTATCGATCTGCTGGGGATCATGGCATTAAAAGAAGAAGAAGTAGCTGACTATCCGCTTGAAGAAAAACTGAAACTCGAAGAAGAATATCTAGGCGTCTACCTTTCTGGACACCCTACAGAAGGGTATGAACGATTGAAAATGGCTAAAAATATCCGTTTAGTCACCGATATCGTTGCCAAACAAGCAACATGTCTGCTGGTCATGATCAAAGAGATTCGAGAAATCAGAACGAAAAAAGGGGAATTGATGGCATTTGTTGAGGGAACAGATATCAGCGGTGAAATAGCTATCACCGTTTTCCCGAAAACGTACCGACAGTTTCGTAAATTATTTGAGATAAACAAAGTGATCTTTGTCCAAGGGAGAACGGAAATCAGCAATTACAATCAAGAGTTACAACTGATTGGTGAAGTATTTTCTGACCCTGAGACTTTGGAGAAACAGTATCCAGATCAAACTTGTTTTTTAAGGATCAAAGAAGAAGTAGATGATCCTCAAATGATGAAACAATTGCAAGGGATTTTTCAAAAACATCCAGGCTATGTTCCTGTAGTGATGTATCATGAAAAGGATCAGCGAAAAGTAGTACTAGCAGAGGCTTATTGGGTGGATGCAAGTGTTAATTTAAAGAAGCAATTAGCTTACTTATTACAAGAAGAAAATGTTGTTTTCAAATAACTTACGGTAAAAAATACTACTTGCTTTCATTTTTTTTCATTTTTTTATCTGTAAATCAAGACAAGTAGCAAAAATAATGTTAGAATGTTAGTCGTGGTTAACGCAAGAAGGTTATAAACCTGAGCACTGCTTAGGATAAAGTAATTTAATGAGGTGAATGTTTATTATGAAACGCATTGGAATTTTGACCAGTGGCGGAGATGCACCTGGAATGAACGCAGCTGTTCGTGCCGTTGTTCGTAAAGGAATTTATGAAGGTTTAGAAGTATACGGGATTAATTATGGATTTGCTGGTTTAGTGGCAGGAGATATTCGTCGCTTAGATGTAGCTGATGTGGGCGATAAGATTCAACGTGGTGGTACATTCTTGTACTCTGCACGTTACCCAGAATTTGCGACAGAAGAAGGACAATTAAAAGGAATCGAACAATTGAAAAAATTCGGTATTGAAGGTTTAGTTGTTATCGGTGGTGACGGATCATATCATGGTGCTATGGCATTGACAAAACGTGGATTCCCAGCAGTGGGTGTTCCAGGAACGATCGATAATGATATTCCAGGAACAGATTTCACAATCGGTTTTGATACAGCAATCAATACAGTATTAGAATCAATTGACCGTATCCGTGATACTGCTACTTCACACGTACGTACATTCGTTATTGAAGTAATGGGACGTAATGCTGGAGATATCGCTTTGTGGTCAGGTGTTGCCGGTGGCGCAGATGAAATCATCATCCCTGAACATGATTTTGATATGGCAGTTGTTGCTAAAAAAATCCAAGAAGGCCGCGATCGTGGGAAAAAACATTGCTTGATCATCTTAGCAGAAGGCGTTATGGGCGGAAATGAATTCGCTGATAAACTTTCTGAATATGGTGACTACCATACACGTGTATCTATCTTAGGACACGTTGTTCGTGGTGGATCTCCAAGCGCGCGTGACCGTGTGTTAGCAAGCAAATTTGGCGCATATGCTGTTGAATTGCTACTAGCAGGTAAAGGTGGACTATGTGTCGGTATCCATAACAATGATATGGTTGCTTCTGACATCATCGATACATTAGAAAACAACAAGCATAAACCAGATCTATCATTATATGATTTGAATAATTCACTTTCATTCTAAGAGTGAAAAAGTTATTTGAACTATGAGACTGGGACAGAAGTGTTTAACTCCGACGAATAAGAAGAGTTCAACGAAAATTGCTTTTCAAATTTTGGTGAATTTCGGCTTATTTTCCGTAGGAGTTGCTTCTGCTCCTAGGCTCGTTATCTGAAGATATTTAGGCTTTAATCGGCTTTAAATAAACAAAATTGAATGGGAGAGTTTTGTAAAATGAAAAAAACCAAAATCGTTAGTACATTAGGACCAGCTAGTAACTCAGTAGAAATTATTTCTAAATTGATCGAATCTGGGGCAAATGTCTTCCGCTTTAACTTTTCACATGGAGACCATGAAGAACAATTATCACGTATGGAAATGGTTCGTGAAGCTGTTAAAAAAACAGGTAAAGATGTAGGTATTCTTTTAGATACAAAAGGTGCTGAAATTCGTACAACTGTTCAAGGCACAACAGAAGCTGATTTTGGTCGTGCAGGATACATCAAATTTGAAGTAGGAGATAAAACTCGTATCTCAATGGACCCTGAACACGTAGGCTCAAAAGAAAAAATTGCTGTAACTTACCCAGGCTTATTCGATGATGTACACGTAGGTGGACATGTATTATTCGATGATGGCTTGATCGATATGGAAATCCTTGAAAAAGATGAAGCAACTCGTGAATTAGTTGTTGAAGTTAAAAATGCAGGTATGCTTGGATCACGTAAAGGTGTAAATGCACCAGGCGTTTCAATCAGCTTACCAGGGATCACACCTAAAGATGCAGATGATATCCGTTTTGGTTTAGACAACGACATCGACTTTATCGCTGCAAGTTTTGTTCGTAAAGCACAAGACGTATTAGACATTCGTGAAATTTTAGAAGAAAAAGACATGACACATGTTCAAATCTTCCCTAAAATCGAATCTCAAGAAGGTATCGACAACATCGATGATATCATCAAAGTTTCTGACGGCGTTATGATCGCTCGTGGAGATATGGGTGTTGAAATCCCAGCTGAACTTGTACCAATGGTTCAAAAACGTATCATCAAAAAATGTAACGCTGCAGGAATCCCTGTTATCACAGCTACTCAAATGTTAGAATCAATGCAAGAAAACCCACGTCCAACACGTGCCGAAGCTTCTGACGTTGCTAACGCTGTATTTGACGGAACTGATGCAACAATGTTATCAGGTGAATCTGCAAATGGTGACTACCCAGTTGAAGCTGTTTCAACAATGGCTCGTATCGATCAAGAAGCTGAAAATGCTTTAGCTGAATTAGGTACTTTCCAATTGAACGAATTCGACAAAACAGATGTAACTGAAACAATCGGTTTATCAGTAGCTCGTGCTGCTAAAAACTTAGGTGTTAAAACAATCGTTGCTGCAACTGAATCTGGTTACACAGCTAAAATGATTTCAAAATACCGTCCAGATGCTGACATCTTGGCTGTTACTTTTGACGAACGCACAAAACGTGGTTTGATGCTTAACTGGGGTGTTTACCCAACAGTTGCTGAAAAACCATCAACAACTGATGAAATGTTTGAATTAGCTGCTCAAAAAGCTGTTGATTTAGGTTTTGCATCAGAAGGCGACTTGATCTTGATCACTGCTGGTGTTCCAGTTGGTGAACGTGGAACAACTAACGTTATGAAAATTCAAATGATTGGTTCTAAATTATTAGAAGCTCAAGGCGTTGGTCAAAAATCAGTCGTTGCAAATGCAGTCGTTGCTTCATCAGCTGAAGAAGCAATCAAAAAAGCAAAAGATGGTATGGTTCTAGTTGTACCAACAACTGACAAAGAATATATGCCAGCAATCGAAAAAGCAGCAGCAGTTATCGTTGAAGAAGGCGGATTGACTTCACACGCAGCAGTTGTAGGAATTGCTCAAGATATTCCTGTAATCGTTGGTGCGAAAGAAGCAACTTCAACAATCGTTGATGGCGAATTGATCACTGTTGACTCACGTCGTGGTATTGTTTACCGTGGCGAAACAACAGCTATCTAATCCATTTAGCTCGCTAATTTAAAAGAAGAGGTTGGGACAGAAGTGTTTAACTCCGAGAAATAAGAAGAAATGAACGAAAATTGCTTTTCAAATTTTTGTGAATTTCGGCTTATTTCCGAAGGAGTTGCTTCTGCTCCCACCGTTTATTCGAGAGTCTGTGGCAAAACTGATTTTTAGTTTTGTCCCACGCTCTTCTTTTTTTTGGCTATTCTAACCTCGTTTTTTCAAAACAAGCAGAAGTTAAATGTATTTTTCATGTTCTGTGTAGTTGAATGAATTCTTTATGGCTTTTTTTGGGTCTTTATAAATTCATGGATCACTTCAATAACTTTTTCTTGCAGCGGGGTAGTGATTTGTTGGGCTCTTTTTGCTAATGAGATTAGAAAACGCGGTTGGATCTCCTCTGAGAGTGGGATAGAAACAAGATTATCTTCAGGATGGATCGCGATCTCTGTCAGAAAGCCGATCCCGATATTTTCACGTATCATGCTTTTTAAAATAGCCAAATCGTTACTTTGGTAGACGATTTTGGGTTCAACATGGGCTTGTTTAGACAATTTGGTGAAAGCTGCTGGATGGACGTAATGTTCATTCAACAAAACAAACTGTTCATCTACTAAGTCTTTGAAAGATAAGACTTCATGTTTTGCCAGTGGATGTGTTTTAGAAACAACAATCATGAAGCGTTTATCCAGAAGCAACTCTACTTCAAGTTTTTGGTCAACGATTGGTTGCGTTGATCCTAAGACTGCCAAATCGATTCTCCCCTCGTGGATCATTCCGTAAAGGTCTCTAGAGCCGCCATCTGTAATCTCAATTTGTTCCATCAGCTGATGCTTGATAAAATAGCTAGATAGTTTTGGAAAGTACTCATTACCGATGATAGGTGGCATCCCAAATCGAAGTTTCTTTTTCTGTAATTGTGTGATTTCCGCTTTTGCCATCTTGATTTCTTGTAAAATCGATTGAGCATGGAGAAATAATTGTTTGCCTGCTGGGGTAATAATCAATTCATGGTGGGAACGATCTCTGGTGATAAGTGCTGCCCCTAACTCTTTTTCTAGGCGTTGCAACGCATATGTAATAGTTGGCTGACTAACCTGAAAATATTTTGCGACTTTGGTAAAGTTTTTTTGTTTCACGATCTGGACATAATATTCAATATCTCTTGTATTCATAAATACCCCCTGCACCTTCATATAAATAATGTTTATTGTAATCCATATCGTTGTCTATATCAAACAGAAGCGACTGCACTGATCAGTTAAACAAATGAAGTATCGAACACGTAGCAAATCCTTTGCATTCAGTCAGTTGGAAATGTCGTATGTATTATTCTTTGATTATTTTTAGCACAGCAATTTATTTTTTATCAGTATCCGCGGGGATTTCTTTAAAACAATACTCGTTATAGAGACAAATTTTCGCCTCTCGGTTGATTGTTGATGTGTACCATTTTACAGATAAAAGGAAATGAATCACCTGATGCAAAATATGTAGTAGGCTCAAATATTAATGCTGTATACTTAATAAGCACCATTTTATTTGTTGTTGTTCCTGTAGTAGTGGGAACGAAATGAGTACAGTTGAAAACAAAGAGAATCAAACGTTTATTCCATATTAGGCAATCAAGATAGATAGATATTCTCGATTTACTTTGTGTTTTTTTATGAAGTGTAAGGTGTCAAGAAAATTTCATTGACAACGACGTTTTTGCCCTGTATAATTGCTTTTGTTGCTTAGGAGTGATGAGAGAATGAAATGGTCTTTACTGGAATTGAGAAAATACCAAGAGACACCGTTAACTTTTCATGAGACCCTTGATCTTAAAGCGGATCTTATGAAGCGAGACAATTTGATATTAGATGTTGCGCCTGTTACAGTCGATGGGCTCGTTTCAGTTGATAATCAAGGCTATCTTGTCCATTACACTGTGCAGACGACTCTGACCGTACCGTCAACTCGTTCGTTAGAACCAGTTGCATTACCCATGGATTTTACAGTAGATGAACTGTTTATGACAAAGGAACAGTACCAACTCAGAGACGATCAATTGTCTGCAGAAGAGATTTTGTTGATAGAAGATGCAAAACTTGATTTGACAGAATCGATCGAAGACAACATTTTATTGGCAATTCCAATGCGTGTATTGACTGAAGAAGAAGAAAAGACGACCGATTTTCCTAAAGGAACAGATTGGGAAGTTGTTTCTGAAGAGGAATACGAACGCAGAAAACTGGAAGAAGCCGAAACAAAAGTAGATCCTCGTCTTGCAAAATTATCTAAACTTTTTGATGCAACGTCAAATGAGGACGATAAAGCGTAAGATTGGAATATATTGTATCATTTATGATGCAAGACTTTACAAGGAGGTGTAGCAAAATGGCAGTACCAGCTAGAAGAACATCAAAAGCTAAAAAAGCAAAACGTCGTACACACTACAAATTGACAATCAAAGGTTTAAACGAATGTCCTAACTGTGGTGAAATGAAAAAAAGCCATCACGTATGTGCAAATTGTGGTTACTATGATGGTAAGGACGTAATGTCTAAAGAAGCTTAATACATTTTAATTAGAAAATGTAAAAACCTCAAGGCTAACCATGGAGCCTTGAGGTTTATTTTTTGTTCCTTATTCAAAAATCGAGGAAATTTAAGTTTTCTATGACGAAAAGAGTTGCAACATAAAAATATGTGCTTCTTTGGTTTGCAATGAGGCAATGTTAAGCTATAATGAGAGAGATTAGGGAGAACATCCCACATGTAGGAGGAGTTCATATGTCAAAACAACAAATCGGCGTTGTCGGTATGGCCGTAATGGGTAAAAACTTAGCCCTTAATATTGAAAGCCGTGGCTATTCAGTTGCCTTATTCAATCGTACGGGTTCAAAGACAACTGCCGTGGTGGAGGAACATCCAGATAAAAACTTCAAAGCGACTTACACAATCGAAGAATTTGTAGATTCAATCGAAAAACCTCGCCGAATTCTTTTAATGGTCAAAGCTGGTCCAGCAACGGATGCAACGATCCAAGAATTGCTTCCTCATTTGGATAAAGGAGACGTTTTGATTGACGGCGGAAATACATTCTTCAAAGATACGATTCGCCGTAATGAAGAACTTGCAAATTCAGGGATCAACTTTATCGGTACCGGTGTTTCCGGCGGAGAAGAAGGCGCGTTAAAAGGCCCTTCAATCATGCCCGGCGGACAAAAAGAAGCGTATGAATTAGTTGCACCGATCTTAGAACAGATCTCTGCTAAAGCAGAAGATGGCGCACCTTGTGTTACTTACATCGGCCCTAATGGTGCTGGTCATTATGTAAAAATGGTACACAATGGTATCGAATATGGCGATATGCAATTGATTGCTGAATCGTATGACTTGATGAAAAATATCTTAGGCCTTTCAGTAGATGAGATGGCAGATATCTTCAAGGAATGGAATCAAGGGGAATTAGATAGCTACTTGATCGAGATCACTGCGGATATTCTAACGAGAAAAGACGATGAAGGTACAGGTAAACCGATCGTTGATGTCATTTTAGACGCAGCAGGAAACAAGGGCACAGGTAAATGGACAAGTCAAAGTGCGCTAGACCTAGGTGTTCCATTACCTTTGATTACAGAATCAGTTTTTGCACGTTACATTTCAGCCTACAAAGAAGAACGTGTGCAAGCAAGTAAAATTCTAACTCGTACAAACGACTTTGAATTTACAGGAGATAAAAAAGAACTTGTTGAGAAAATCCGTGAAGCTCTTTACTTCAGCAAAATCATGAGTTACGCTCAAGGATTTGCGCAATTACGGGTAGCTTCTAAAGAATACGGATGGGATTTACCATTTGGTGAGATCGCTAAAATCTGGCGTGCTGGTTGTATCATTCGTGCACGTTTCTTACAAAAGATTACAGATGCTTATGATAAAGAACCTGATATCGAAAATCTTTTGTTAGATGACTATTTTGTGGATATCACTAAAAAATATCAACAGGCTGTCAGAGATGTCGTTGCATTAGCTGTCCAAGCTGGTGTACCTGTCCCAACATTTTCTTCTGCAATTGCCTATTTTGATTCTTATAGAGCAGAACGCTTGCCAGCAAACATCATCCAAGCACAACGTGATTATTTTGGTGCTCATACGTATGAACGTGTGGATAAAGAAGGAATCTTCCACTATTCTTGGTATCATGAAGAGTAATCTTTCTACTTTTCGCGAATGATTGAATAAAAAATGACGAAAGAGCTGAAGTCGATCGATATGAAAGGACTTCAGCTCTTTTTAAAAATTTGTATCCATGCTAAAATGAATGTAGATTTTTAAATAGATTATCGGTATAATAATATAGTTTTGAATAAGCACGTAGAGAGAAAGGAAAAAAGATTAATGAGTAATATTCTAATCATTGAAGATGAAAAGAACTTGGCTCGATTTGTCGAGTTGGAATTAAAGCATGAAGGCTATAATGCAGAAGTTCATTATAACGGACGTACAGGATTAGATGCGGCCCTGAACAATGAATGGGATGCTATTTTGCTGGACTTGATGTTGCCAGAATTAAATGGACTAGAAGTCTGCAGACGAGTGCGTCAAGTGAAGAATACGCCAATCATTATGATGACTGCCAGAGATTCAGTCATTGATCGCGTTTCCGGATTAGACCATGGAGCAGATGACTATATCGTTAAACCATTTGCAATCGAAGAATTGTTAGCCCGCTTACGTGCATTATTACGTCGAATCGATATCGAAGGCGACAAAAATGTAGCGAAACAAACAACAATTACTTATCGTGATTTGACGATTGAAAAAGAAAATCGTGTCGTACGACGTGGCAGTGAAGTGATCGAACTCACAAAACGTGAATACGAACTATTACTTACGCTGATGGAAAATGTCAATGTTGTGTTAGCGCGTGACGTTTTGTTAAATAAAGTATGGGGATATGAAACAGAAGTCGAAACAAACGTTGTAGATGTTTATATTCGTTATCTTCGTAATAAAATTGATGTTCCTGGAGAAGAAAGCTATATCCAAACAGTTCGTGGAACAGGTTATGTGATGCGCTCGTGATAAAACAAAAAAAATCAGAAAAAAGAGAACTTAAAGGTCCCTCCTTGACTATCAAGTGGGCCTTTGCAAGTTCTTTCTTTATATTTGTAGTGTTTACCATTTTCGCAGTCATCACGTATAAATCATCGATCAACCTTCTCGTTGCGAAAGAAAGAAACAATGTAGAAAGAACGATCTCAGAAGTTACTTCTCGTTTGGCTAACTCAGATGAGGAATTAACGCTTGTTAACACTTATAGAAACTTGACAAATTCAAGGGATCGAGATGGCAGTGTGAATGACACGTCGATCATTGAAGGGAATTTGATGAAGATCGATTCTTTTATTTCAGAATTAGGCCAAGAATCAATGGACTTATATGTATATGATCTAGATGAAAAATTGATTTTCAAAACACATGAGAAAGACCGTTCACTGATCCAAGCAACACGGAAAGTCCCAACGATCGTTACCTTGGATGGAAAGACTGGCTTCCTTTCGGTACAACCGATCTATTCCAAAGAAACACGAGAAAAAATCGGGTACGCTCAAAGTTTTTACGAGCTTTCTTCTTTTTATGATATCCGCAACAAGCTTTTGTTGACGCTGATAGTCTTAGAGATCGTTTCGTTGATCTTGAGTAGCATACTAGGGTTCTTCCTGTCCTCTTATTTCTTGAAACCATTGAAGGTCTTGAGAGATACGATGGATACGATTCGAAAAGATCCACAGTCGGATATTCACATGCCTGAGATAGACACAAACGATGAACTAGCCGACTTAGCAGAGATATTCAATGAAATGCTCGATCGCATGCGTCTATATATCGAACAGCAAGAACAATTCGTAGAAGATGTTTCCCATGAGTTGAGAACGCCTGTCGCGATTATTGAAGGGCATTTAAGCTTGCTGAATCGCTGGGGAAAAGATGATCCCGAAATACTTGAAGAATCATTAGCTGCAAGTATGCAAGAAATCAGCAGAATGAAAAGTTTAGTACAAGAAATGCTGGATCTTTCTCGAGCAGAACAAGTGGACATCCACTATGCAAACGAGACGACCTTAGCGAAAGAAGTAACATACCAAGTGTATAATAACTTCAAGATACTTTATCCGGACTACGTTATTACATTAGATGATGATTTGACAAAAGAAGTGACTTTGCAGATCTATCGCAATCATTTCGAGCAATTGATCATAATTATTTTGGATAATGCTGTAAAATATTCTACAGATCGAAAAGAAGTGCATATCTCGATTTCATCTACTTTGAATGAGTTTGAAATTGCTATCCAAGACTTTGGAGAGGGGATACCGCAAGAAGATCTGAATAAGATATTCAATCGATTCTACCGAGTGGATAAAGCAAGAGCACGGACAAAAGGTGGCAATGGCTTAGGCCTTTCGATTGCCAAACAATTAGTAGAAAGTTACAAAGGGAAGATTATTGCAGAAAGTGTGGTTGGCCAAGGAACGATTTTTAGGATTTTCATTCCAATCATCAAAAAAGAAAACAAGTAAGGAAAGTGCCTTGCTTGTTTTTTTATTTTGTAAAGGACGAATAAAAAGACAAAAACGGACGGGAGAAAGAATAGAAGGTAAAAATACTTTATGGCTAACCGAACTTTTCAGACGATATCGAGTGAAAAAGTTGCTTAAATAAGGAAAAAAATGTTAAAAAACACGTTTGTATCGGCGAATATTCGTGTTTTGAAATAATAGAAAAAAATGTATTTTTTCTATTGCATTTTACTTAAGTACTTGATATATTATTATTTGTTCTGACAAAACGATATTCAAAATCTTGTTACATTTCATAAAAAAAGATGTTGACGAACATTTTGAATCGTGTTATAATAACGAAGTCTTTTTAGAAATGGACGCTTGAAAGTCTTTTATATCAATGAAAAAAGTTGTTGACAAATAACAACTAACATGATAAGATAATCAAGTCGTTAAGAACACGACAAACAATTCGAAAAAAACTTTCGAAAGAAAGTTGTTGACAGAAACTTAAGAATCTGTTAAGATATAAGAGTTGTTAAAACAAAAAAGATTAGACCTTTGAAAACTGAACAAAGTAAGACAAACCAAATGTGTAGGGCGTCTTGAGTGATTCAAGACAACAAACATTTTTAACAAGCAAGCAATATGCTAGTAAACAAATTGAGCTTAACAATCGCAAGATTGTTCTAACTTTTATTATGAGAGTTTGATCCTGGCTCAGGACGAACGC
>NZ_SPHN01000021.1:0-33625 GCF_005844145.1 Enterococcus sp. BSD2780061688st2 D3 | reverse complement strand
GATTGAACGGTATAAGCTTCGTCCGCATGTGCAGATGTACCCATAAAGAATAGAGCGCCGGCAGCCAAAGTTGTTCCTAAAAGTAATGTTTTAAGTGATTTCATGTAAAATCTCCTTCGTCGTTTTAAAAAGTATTTGTTGTGTTCAACGAGGATTACTTTAACACGTGGAAATATTTCATAGGTAATAGCTTCGTGACACTTTGTGACAAATCTACGTTTTTTGTAATAAACGAAGTAATATATGTAATTGAAAAAGCTTTCTTTGCTTTTAAATCAAGTAACTAAATTTATGAAATTCATAAAGCCAAACTATTAAGAAAAGGTAAAATAGGTAGGTTAATTATATTATTTGCACCGATTTTAGAGAATCAGTATAAAAAAGCAGAGTTCGATACCTTAGGATTTATTTTCAAAAAATAAGAAAGAACGCTAAAAATCTGTATTTCTAATCCTTAAGAAATAGTAGCTTCTTTTTAAATAGGATACCACTGTTTAACTAAGTGTAGAGGGTAAGATAAAAGCAACATCACTTTTATCTTACCCTCTACGATTTATTTAGTGTTTCTATTACACTCTTTTGTTTATATGAATGGATCTATCGTTCGACTCTGTTTGTAAGTAGCGGAAAGAATTTCAAACAATAAATAGCACAAATACCTACGACAATATAGATGACTTTCGCTAAAATTGTTGTAGAACCGCCAGCAATTGTAGCAACTAGATCAAATTCTAATAACCCAACCAATAACCAATTCAATCCCCCAACGATCAATAGTGTTAAAGCAATTACGTCTAATGTTTTCATTGTTATTTCTCCTCTCCTATCTGACATAAGTTCATTATAAACGAATCTAGAGGCTACGGCTAAAATACTGCTTGTGAGGATTTTAGTGATGGAGCAATTGATTTGAAAAATATGCTATTTTTCTAATAAAGTTTGTGTACTGATCGTACCCTAACAATGGTAACCCCGATAAGAAAAGCATTCTCGGAGCATAAGGTGAGTAGATCATCTAAGAGTTGAGAGGGAGGATTAATAGGTGAAGGTGAAAAGTTTCGAACACAGCAAGAAACTTTTATCAAGTAACTAGCAGATAATTCTTGCAAAAGAGAACTTGTGTTCGTATAATTATTGTAAGAGGTGAGTAAAATGGAACATAAATATGGAACTGTAAGTAAAATCAGAACACTCAAACTTAATGCTCGTCCATTGATCCGTTTTACCTTAGATAACGTGAACTGTTTGATTGCTGCCCATAGTCTAAACTTCTTGGCAGAAGTCGATGAGGGAATGAAGCTATATGTGAAAGGCTACTATAACCAGCGAAATCAATTCGTTGTCAGGGATTATACGGTCTTAGGTAAATCCAAAATTGCTGTGATTTTCGAAAAAAGCAAGTATCCAAAGAGAAATTATTCAAAAAAATATAATTAAAATGATTTTTTCTATTTTATTGGATGAACACACAATTTTGCAGTTTTTAAAATTGCTGAGAGAATTTACCTACTTGGTGCTCGAAAGTTGAATGACATTGGTAGTGGTAACGGAGAAGTTCATTCAACATTTTTGACGGAGTGGCTCACAAAGTATTCTATGCGCATAGTGGCATCTAAGCAAGATCACTAAGATGAATTAGTTTGGAGTCAGTAGCCGTGAAACAAAGAGAAATTTCGTTATTCTTTCATGCCAATGTCGCCTGTTCTAGGAGGTCTCTTAAGAAACAACTATCTAGAAACCCGGTTGCTCAGTAAATCATGACCATTAACAATAATAGTATTATCTTAGTTTCTTTCTTATTTCTCGCGGAGTTACTCCGTATTTTTTTTTGAAGTCTTTACTAAATTGGACATAAGAGCGGAATCCGCTTTCTTCAACGATTTGCATGATTGGTGTATCGCTATGGGTTAGTTGTCCATAAGCAAAAGTTAGACGTACATTTGATAGATACTCATAGAAAGTCATGCCAAAATTTTTTTTGATAAAACGAGAAAGATAAGAAGAGTTCAGATTTAATTCGTTAGCAAGGTCAATCAATGAAATCTGTTCTTTAAACTTTTCTTTTATAAAATTACTGATTGTATAATTGCGTTCAAAATATTTCTGATTGATTTTCACTTCCTTCGATGTAATTTTCTGACTGGAATTACGCATTAAATTTTCAATAATTTGAAATAATAATGAGAAGGCAGAAAGATAAGTAAATTCATCTTGAGTTTCTAGTTTAATAAGTAATTGATTCATACCCTCGATTAAAGAAGTGTAGTGAAAATGATTTTCAGATAATTTTTTTTCTGAAAAAGTATAGTAGTCGATATCGGGACAGATCTTTCTTAAGAAACTATATGAAATTTGTAAAACTATTCCTTCTAGTTTTTTTCCCTCGAATAATGTTCCATGGACAATATTTGAATTGAAGATGTGGATTTGGTTAGGTTGCAATGTAAAATACTCTGTTCCCTCCATGACTTGCAAAGACCCTAGCGACAAATAAATTATTTCAAGATCCTCATGAAAATGTGGCGCCACTGATGCATAATCGTAGTCGATACTTTTGAAAATTCGCACAGGAACTTTTTCATTGAATTGCACCGCTTCGTGCCATAGATTATCTTTTTTTTCTCCTATCATGATATTTCCCCCAATATTTAAAAGTCAAAATCATTATAAAAAAAAGTAATCAAAAAGGCTAATTTTTTTTTATGATTGCACTTACAATGTGATCAGTAAAGAGAATATAACCAAATTAATTGAATATACCTTATGAAATTTTTCTAGTAGCTACAACAAAAAAATAAAACTTAGTAAATTTCAAGATTAATTCAATATGAAGAAGCTGGTAAAAATTCTGAGATGATGAAGGAGTAGAAGATGGAAACCGAAAAAAGACAAAAACTTGAATCACAAATATTGAAAAGGCTTTCTACTGAAGAAAAAGCAAAATTACTTTCGCAAGTAGTCTGGGAAACAACTGATATCCGAAAAATTGATAAAAACCTCAAACAATTCTTATTAGCTGATGGGCCTGCAGGAATTAGGAGACTAAAGGATTACTTTGATGAAGACATTTATAATACGAAACCAAGTACTAATTACCCTTCCCCAAGTACCTATGCAAGTTCATGGAATCCCAAACTTATTAATGAATTGGGAAGGCATATTGCCAAAGAAGCGCTATTTGAAGAAGTAGATACGATGTTGGCACCAGCTGTAAACATTAAACGTGGACCTTTGGGGGGGAGGAATTTTGAGTACTACTCTGAAGATCCATATTTAACTAGTGAATTAGCAACAGAATTTATTCTTGGAATACAAGCAGAGGGAGTGGGTGGCTGTTTGAAACATTTTGCAGTCAATAATCAGGAGACTCGCCGTATGAACATTGATGTTATTGTTGATGAAGAAACACTTCATGAAAATTATTTAACAGCTTTTGAAAAACCGATAAAAATCGGTAAACCCAAAATGGTAATGACTGCGTATAATCAAGTAAATGGTGAGTTTTGTGCTAGTAATAAAGAATTATTGGATACTTTGAGAAAAGAATGGGGTTATAAAGGAGTAGTTGTCACTGATTGCTTTGCTGCACATGATTTAGCTCAAGGACTTAAACACGGGCTAACACTTCAAATGCCAGGAGAAAGTGAGAATAGAATTGTAGAAAGAATTACTGAATTACTAGAAACGGGTCGCTTGACAGAAGATGATCTGAATCAAGCAGTGCGAAAAAATATTGCATTTGCATTAGATGCTGAAATAAATAGAAAAAAACGTAGAAATTATGATCGTGAATCTCATCACATATTTGCTCAGAGAGTCGCTGAAGAGAGTATGATTTTACTAGCAAATCGTGATAATACTTTGCCTCTTGATAAAAATGAAAGGGTATTAGTTGTTGGAGAATTAGCAGTTAAACCGAGATTTCAAGGAGGAGGAAGCTCTCATGTCAATCCTTATAACCTTGAAAAACCATTGGAAGAATTGAACAAAATTGCTAAAAATATTCAATTTTTAATGGGATACGAAACGCAAAGAAAAAGCGAAAAAGAAAAGTTGATTGATGAAGTTTTAGAAGTAGCAGATCAATTTGATAAGGTCGTTGTCTTTGCAGGACTTCCGGATTTAATTGAATCTGAAGGATATGACCGTGAATCAATCAAATTACCGAAAGAACAGAATCAATTGATTGCAAAATTAGCCGCTAAACATCAAGGAGTAATTGTTGTTTTAGCTAATGGATCGGTTGTAGAAATGCCTTGGCGTAATGACGTGGCGGCAATTTTAGAGAGTTATCTTGGTGGAGAAGCAGGAGGATCAGCAATTGCCAACATCCTTTACGGTAATGTAAATCCATCTGGCAAATTAGCTGAAACATTTCCTATTTGCTTAATGGATAACCCTACGTATTTATCATTTCCTGGAAATGAACAAGAGGTGGTCTACTCAGAAGGGAAATTTGTGGGTTACAAATATTACGATGCCCTAAGTAAGCCCGTTGCCTTTCCATTTGGGCATGGATTATCTTATTCAAGTTTCAGCTATCAAGCACAGGGAAAGTTAATAGATGAAAAGCGAAAAGTTGCGAGACTCACAATTAAAAATACTAGCGTTGTTTTTGGGAAGGAAGTCGTCCAAATATATGTTCAACGTCGTGATACAAGAACTGGAATTTTTCCTAAAAAGCTAGTTGGTTTTTTGAAGATTGGCCTGGAACCTGGTGAGAGTAAAGAAATTCGGATACCTTTAGATGAAAAAACTTTTATGAGTTATCACAGTGAAAAACATTCTTGGGAGACAGATAATGGGAATTATCATTTCTTTATCGGCAGTTCGGTTGAAGATATCCGACTGGAAGAAGAGTGCATTATTGATTATTTGCCAATAAGTATTTCTGAAAATAGTAATATCGGTGATATGGTTCAACACATAGGCATTTATCAGATTTTAGCCGAGGAGCTAAAAAAACATCCTAAATCCCTAAATTTTCTTGAAATGACCAGAGATGAGGACCCTTTGAAAGCGATATCTATGGGTTCCCTCATGACATTTAATACGTTGAAAAGAGTAGATGATACATTGTCTGATCAAGACATAACAGCAATTATTAACAAGCTAGATGGATTAACAATTTAAAGCGAGGAGTAATTAGAATGAAAAAAGACTATGATGTGTCAAGTTTCTTGTTTAAAGCTTCTATTTTAGCAATTTCAATCGATGCAACAACTGCAGGTGTAATTAGTGGTGCAATTCCATTGATGCAAAAAAATTTTAGTAAAGTTCCTAATTATCTGGTTGAATCTATATCGACTCTTCCTAATTTATCAATCATGTTATTTGTTTTGTTAAGCCCACTTATTACTAAAAAAATGGGGTATAAAAAGACAGTTTTAACAGGGCTGATGCTTAGTTTTTTAAGTGGTATCGCACCTTTTTTTCTACACAATATTTATTTGATACTAGCATCTAGATTCATCTTTGGTGCAGGAGTTGGGATGTTAAATCCTTTATCCTATACGATTGTTTCCTATTTCTATAACGGTACTGAACGTGCTAAAATGTTTGGTTTTATTTCAACCGTCTCTAATTTAGCGAGCGTTTTGATGACAGCATTAGCAGGTATCTTACTACAGATTAGCTGGCAGACGAGCTTTTTAACCTACTTTATTCTACTAGGTGTATTTCTATTAGTATTCTTTGTCGTTCCAGAGATAGAAAAAGAAAACGAGCAAATCGGTACGAAACAAAGTATTTATTCGGAATTGAAAGCCCTTAATAAAAGTGTTTTTGCCTATGCTTTTTGTACTTTCGTGTTATTCTCGGTTTTCATGACTTTTAATATTAAAATCAGCTCTCTAATCACTACGAGAGGGTACGGGAGTGCGACAGATGCTAGCTTCATTTTAAGTTTGACTAGTTTAACCGGTATGTTTATTGGAGTAATTTTTGGATTTGTGCATAAAGTGTTAAAGGATAAGATTTTTCCTTTGTTCATTTTTCTGATGGGTATAGCGTTTTTCTTAATTCCTACGTCAAATCAATTAGTTATGACTGGGGCAATGATTATTATGCTCGCTGGTTCATTCTCGTTTTTGGCAACCTTCATTTTTCTTAAAATTTCTGAAATTGTACCGACGGAAAAAAATAATATTGTTTCTTCAATTAACTTAGTGGCTACGAATTTAGGCGCATTTTTGGCTCCTTATACAATGAAAATGATTTCTTTAATTGCTGGAAATTCTTCGCCAGGATCTGCGCTAACTGCTTGCGGCGTAATCGTATTGATATTATTGGTAATTGTTCTCGGAAAGAATTATTTAGGAAAAAATAAAAAAATGATATTGCATGGATAAAATAAGTTTTAAATTTGTACCGCATGATTACCATTATTCAATGATAATTACGCAGTTGGGATAAAAATAGTAAATTAAATAAATTTTTAAGAAAGAGAGAAAATATGAATCCAGTATTAGAAACCGACGTATTTATTCCTGATGTTGAAGCAAGAAAAATGCCAAACGGCCGATTGTATATTTATGGATCGCTGGATAATTCAGGGGATACAGAATTTTGTAGCACAAAGTATATCACTTATTCGACAAGTGACATGATTCATTGGCAGAATCATGGGACGATTTTTGATAGTGAAGATCCTTTATATGAACTAAATAATAATCTTACTCTGGGTGGTCCGGACTGTTTGTATATTAATGGAAAATATTATCTGTATTACTGCACATATGGTAATGGTATGGGAGTAGCTGTAGCAGATAGCCCAGCTGGTCCATTTAAAAATATAGGGCCGATCATACCCGCTGATGGAGAAAGTATTGATCCAGCAATTTTTCAAGATGATGATGGTAGTATTTATTATTATTGGGGTCAGTTTAATTTAAGTGGTGGAAAACTATCCGCCGATATGCAGACCGTTCTTCCAGAAACAATCAATTCATGTATCGTTAGTGAACATGAACATGGCTTTCATGAAGGGGCATCAATTAGAAAACTTAACGGAATGTATTATTTAGTTTATACAGACATCTCGCGAGGAAAAGCAACTTGTTTGGCTTACGCAACGTCCGAGCATCCGTTGGGGCCTTATAAAAAGCAAGGAATAATTATAGATAATGCTGGTTGCGATTCGGCAAGTTGGAATAATCATGGATCAATTGAAGTGTATCAGGATCAGCTTTATGTTTTTTATCATCGCTCTTCGCAAAACTCGATGTATAATCGTCGGTTGTGTGTTGAACCTCTTCAGCTAAATAAAGATGGAAGTATTAATGAAGTTTTTATGACATCTAATGGAGTGTCAGCTACTCTTCCAGGGAATACAGAAATTTCGGTGAGCAATTTATCTAAAATGAAAGTAAAATTACCTTTTGACCATCTACAACCAATGTCGCTAATGCCCTGTGGAGAAGTAGAGGCGTTGTGTTACACCAAAGCCGATGATTGGGCTAAATTTGATAATATTGATTTTGGTATAAAGAAGACAAGGTTTAAAGTCAAAGTTGGAACAATAAAACCGATGAAAGTTGAAGTGTGGATTGAGGGGAATAAACAAATCGGAGTGTGTGAAATTTCTGCTACTCAAAATTGGTATAATATTCAAGAGTTTACCTGTGAGATTGATTTAACTAGTGGTATTCACACGGTTTGGCTAGTATTTAAAAATAGTAGGAAATCAGTTGGAAGATTAGGGGATGTCTATTCTTTTAGTTTTGAATAAAAGGCTATGGAATTGATGGACAAAAAAATTACAAGGAGAATTCAATGACATTTACATTTCAAATTAATGATTCAATTACATTTAATCGAAACGAGACATGGATTTTGACAGCTGAAGATAATAAACCAACTCTAAAAAGCAAAACTATTTACCCAAAACGCCTGGTGGATGTACAGCCAAATAAAGACTCCTTGGGTGGGGTTAAGGTGTCGGCTGCTGATTTATGCTTAAATAAGTTGGCTGATTATTCTTTTAATAAGGGCGAAAAGCTAATTATTGATTTTGGTGATCACTATGTAGGACATTTTAAATTAGCTATATCTACAAAGGGCTCTCAGATGGATGCTCCCCTTTATTTTAAAATTAGATTTGCAGAAACCCCTGCGGAGCTGATGATGGAAGCCGCTGATTATGATGGCTGGCTTTCGAGTTCATGGATTGCGGAAGAAAAAATTCATTTTGATGTTCTTCCTGCCACCTTTATTTTTCCACGAAGATACAGCTTTCGTTACGTTGCGATTACTGTTTTAGATACATCCCCAAAATGGCAAGTTACTTTTGAACATCCTGAGTTAATTGCTGAAAGTTCAGTCGATTTAGCCACGGTCAAAACAATTGAAACAGATGACTCTTTACTTAAGCGAATTGATGAAGTGAGTTTGAAGACTTTAGGGGATTGTATGCAATTAGTTTTCGAGGATGGACCCAAACGAGATCAAAGATTATGGTTAGGAGATTTGCGCTTACAATCGTTAACTAATTATCTTACTTTTGGAGAAACAGCTATAGTAAAACGCTGTCTTTACCTATTTGCAGCGCTAACTGCTGAAGATGGAAGAGTCAGTGCAAATATTTTTACTAAAGGACGAATAGCCGCTGATGATACATTTCTTTTTGATTATAGTTTATTTTTTATTTCTAGCTTAAAAGATTACTACGAATATTCAAATGATTTAAAAACTGTCAATGATTTATATTCAATTGCAAAAAAACAAATAGATCTAGCCATAGATTTATTAAATGATGAATTTTTGCTCAAATTAAATGAAGATTGGCCAGTTTTTATTGACTGGTCTAATGATATGGATAAAAATACTGCTGCACAAGCCGTTTTAATTTATGTGTTGAAAGATTTCTTACAACTAGCAAGATTAGTAAAAGAACCGGAATTTAATTTTTATCTTATGATGTGCCAACGTTTAGAGAAAGCCGCTAAAAAACAACTTTTTTCTAAAGATAAGGGTTTTTTTGTCAGCGGAACAGGGGAAGAGATCAATCTTGCCAGCCAGATATGGATGATATTGGCAAATGTTTTAGAGAAAGAGGAGCAAGAAAAATTAGCTAAAAAGGTACTTCAACGATTCTTTCCAATTAAAGGAATTGCAACACCATACATGTATCATCATGTGGCTGAAGCACTTTTTCAAACAGGAATGAAAGTAGAAGCAATTCAATTAATTAAGGATTACTGGGGAAAAATGATTTCGTTAGGTGCAGATACTTTTTGGGAAGCTTTTATGCCGGAAGATATTAATTATTCCCCATATGGTAGCCCATTAGTAAATAGCTATTGTCATGCATGGAGTTGCACACCCGCCTATCTATTCAGAAAATATTTAACCGATTAAATTTTACAATCAAGGTAGCCCGTTTATAAAAACAATGTCCTAATGAAAAATGTATATTGTTGAAGTTTCGATTATAAAATGGTTTCCTTTGAGCAAGTGTCTGTATTTTCTTTTGAGAGGATTGACAGATTTTCAACGTTTGGTGGAAATTGGCTTTCCGGGTTTACTCTAAAAAATTTAAGGTATCTATTATTTTCGGTTCCCGTTAAAACTTTTCATCAATAAGTAGTTTCAATTTAAAAAATCTGAATAAAAATTATTTTCCCATTGATTTTGAAGATCAGTTTTTTTCTAGATATTTATATAATTAATTTAATTTCTGCACATCATTTGTTAGGTAGCCTTGGTATAATAGTGTATAGATATAGACTAATCAAACAGTTGATTTTTGGTAAAATTTTCCAAACATTTGTTGTTTTTTCTAGCACTTTCAACAAAAAATGTCAATTGGCTCAAGGCAATTACTCAATCAATTTCATATAAGCACATCACAAGGCCACAAAAATAAATCATCAAATGTTTGAGTATCTGAATGGCAGTGAGTGTACTAATTGAGTATTATTAAACAACTTATGTTGGTGTATAGAAGATAATCCTTGCATTGTTTGGATATCCATGCTATATTAAGTAAGTAATCTAATTTGAAACGTAATCTGAGCGATATATTCACACTATAAAAACTCCTTTTACTAAGTAATATTAATTGCAACAAAACACGTATGATATACGTATTAGGAGGAAATATATATGAATAACGGTACAGTAAAATGGTTTAACTCAGACAAAGGTTTTGGATTTATCACTGGTGAAGATGGACAAGATGTATTTGCACATTTCTCAGCTATCCAAGGCGAAGGTTTCAAAACATTAGACGAAGGTCAAGCAGTGACTTTTGATATTGAAGAAGGTCAACGTGGCCCTCAAGCAGTAAATATCGTAAAATAATGTTGAACTTTAACCACCTCTTATGGGGTGGTTTTTTTATTTGTCGTAAAACTGCCTCCATACATTACATATGAAAATTGACAGGCTCAAAAAGTGCGGGTAAGATATTTATATCACCTTATACTTTATTGGGTCTGTTTTTTATTTTTTACTCTATCTGTAAGCTGAATAGTGAGAGGTGCCTGTTTTGCAACGGTTGCCATCTAGCTACAAAGTGTTCTCATTATGGAGTCAGCTGGCTCAGTCATAGGATTTAGTTTTATAGGAATTTCAGATAAGAAGTGAGGAGGCGGAGAAATGGCAATTACTGTGAATATCTATTATAGTGGCGAAAATGGCAATGCAAAAAGATTTGCAAAAGAAATGATTTCAACCGGGACTGTCGATGCGATTCGTGCAGAAAAGGGTAATCTTAAATATGAATACTTTTTCCCTATGGATGATGAAGAAACGATCCTTCTGATTGACAGCTGGACGGATCAGCACGCAATTGATCATCACCATGATTCGCCTATGATGACCCGTATTGCTGAATTGAGAGAAAAATATGATCTGCATATGAAAGTAGAACGCTATATAACGGATGAAAATGGAATTCCTCAAGAAGATTCAACATTTATCAGAAAGTAGATAGATAACTGAAAATACTATTACGTTTTTTTATAAGATTCCTTATACATCTTTGAGAGAGTCACTGTTGCTCTTTTGGTGGGACGTGTATTCCTCCTATGAGAAAACAATAAAGAATCAAAATGAACTTTTTATAACAAAAAAGAGGGCAAGAAAAGCTGATCACTTTTCTTGCCCTCTTTTATTATGCAGATGATGGGACTCGAACCCACACGAGCGTTAGCTCACATGACCCTCAATCATGCTTGTCTGCCAATTCCAACACATCTGCGTGAATCTAAAAATTATAGTCCTACCAATAAAAAGCATGCCTACGTTATAATAGAAACAACAATTAATGATAGCGAGAAATGAGTTAGATGTCAAGCCGAAAAAGGAGTAGAAACGTGAAGAAATACGATGGTGAATTTGCTTTATTGGGGATGCTTATCGGGATTCCAATTGGGATGATTTTCGAAAATTTGATGTTTGGTATCGTACTTGGAATCATCATTGGCATCGCGATGGATTGGTTAGCAAATCTATGGAATAAATATCGCTAAAACAAAGAAAATGACAATAAAAATTTTAAATAAAAAACAAATTTTATTTTGGTTTTATGAAAAATATAGCAAATTTGGAAAGAATAGAGTATGATATTGGAATAAATATGTAAATAATAAAAAATCAGAAATTTCTAACTTTTTTTGAAAAGAGGGATTGGATAGCGTTATGAGAAAATTTGAAAAATCCAATAAACTAGAAGGTGTCAGTTACGATGTACGTGGCCCGGTTCTGGAAGAAGCAGAACGTATGCAAGAAGAAGGGGTCAGCATCTTAAAATTAAATACTGGGAATCCAGCTCCCTTTGGCTTTGAAGCACCGAATGAAGTCATTCGTGATCTGATTATGAACGCCCGTGAGTCAGAAGGTTATTCTGATTCGAAAGGGATCTTTTCGGCAAGAAAGGCAATCCAACAATATTGTCAAGTCAAGAAATTCCCTAATGTGACTATCAACGATATTTATACTGGGAATGGTGTCAGTGAATTGATCACTATGTGTATGCAAGGGTTGTTGGATAATGGAGATGAAGTCTTAGTTCCAATGCCAGATTACCCTTTGTGGACAGCCTCTGTTTCTTTGGCAGGTGGTAATCCAGTTCATTATATTTGCGATGAAGAAGCAGAATGGTATCCAGATATTGCAGATATCAAAGCGAAAGTGACAAGTCGGACGAAAGCAATCGTCATCATCAATCCTAATAATCCGACTGGGGCGCTCTATCCAAAAGAACTTTTAGAAGAAATCGTAGAAGTCGCAAGACAAAACAATTTAATCATTTATTCAGATGAGATCTATGATCGTCTCGTTATGGATGGTAGGGAACATATTCCAATTGCGACCCTTGCACCTGATCTTTTTGTCGTTACCTTAAATGGGTTGTCTAAATCACATCGAGTGGCAGGATTTCGCGTTGGCTGGATGGTGTTAAGTGGCGACAAATCAAATGTACAAGGCTATATAGAAGGACTAAACATGCTTTCTTCGATGCGTCTTTGTTCGAATGTCCTTTCGCAACAAATCATCCAGACCGCATTAGGTGGGTACCAGAGTGTGGATGAATTACTTCTGCCGGGTGGTCGAATCTATGAACAAAGAGAATATATCTACAATGCAATCAATGATATTCCAGGGCTTTCAGCAGTAAAACCTAAAGCAGCATTTTATATCTTTCCAAAAATCGATACAAAACGGTTCAATATTTTCGATGATGAAAAATTTGTACTAGACTTTCTCCATGAACACCATATTTTACTTGTTCACGGTGGAGGATTCAATTGGCCTCAACCTGACCACTTTAGAATCGTTTATCTACCAAAAATGGATGATTTAAAAACAACCGCTGTTAAAATGCGTGAATTTTTATCAACCTATCGACAAAAATAAAATTCAAAGCAAAGTGTTTACCTGAAAAGAGCCAAACGCAAAGGTTTAGGCTCTTTTTGGTGTGAAGGCTAATAGAGCGAGGAGTAGAAACTAGCGAAGACTAAAATATTATGATGGGTCTTTTCTTGATGTTTCTTCAGTCGTAAAGTAAAATACTTGTATAATGCGAATATGCATATTTTGAGGAGGATACTTATGGAAACGTTAGTCGATTCCTTTGGTACAATCATAAAAGAAATTCGAAAAGAACAAAAAATGACACAAAAGATGCTTTCGCAAGATATCTGTTCACAAAGCGTTTTGAGCAGAATCGAAAATAACGAAGAATTGCCAAATGTTGTTGTAATGGCACAAATCTGCCAACGACTAGGGGTAACGATCGATCATGTCATGAATTTATCAAAGGGAAAAGTTCGTTCTGCCTTGAAGCAATTCGAATTAACAGATTTGTACTTCCAGCAGCGAGATTATCGAAAATTAGAACAAGTGATCAAATCTTCAACGATGATCGAAAATCTCTATGATGCAGCAGATTATCAGAAATATTACTATTATTTAGGTGTGTGTGAGTTTACTCTTCGAAAAAATATTACTCAAGCACTTAGTTATTTAAAAGAAGCGTTAACTTATTCAAGCCAAAAAGATCGTATCCAAGTGTCAGATGTAGAGATCCAATTGATCAGTTGCATTGGAAAAATTTACGGTGTAGCTGGAAAAAGTGGTGAAGCAAGGTATTATCTGAGCCGCAGCATCCAATTATTCCATGAATCGATCCAGGATCGAACAAAGAGCGAATTTACGCAGATTTTTTATAACTATGGAAGCTTTTTATTGCATCAAGGAGAAATCGAGGCTGCCTTAGAACAGGTGAATCAGGGAATCAGATGGGCGCAAGAAAAGAACAGCTATTACTACTTGAACGATCTATTTATTTTGAAAAGTTTGATTTTTAAAAACAAAGGAGAAATAAATAAGGCGTTGTTCTATGAGGAATTAGCGCAAGCGGTGAAAAAAATCTCAAAAAGTTTATAAATGGTTTAGACCATTCTTGACTTCTCTCTGAAATAAGAGTACCTTAAAGGTAGCAAATCAAAGGAGAGAGTAGAATGAGAACATTTATCTATGCAGACAAATTCTTTTTGGCATCTGGTGTCAAAAATGCAGGTTATCTTGAAATCACTGATGGACTTTTTGGAGATTATTCTCAAAAAACACCAGAGGGAGAAGTCAATATCATCGACCAAAGCGGAAAATGGATCGCACCGGGTTTAGTGGATACACATATCCATGGTTATATGAACCATGATGTGATGGATAACGATGCAGAAGGCGTGAAAGCGATGTCTGAAGGCCTGTTGTCTTGTGGTGTTACATCATTCTTGCCAACAACGTTAACATCAAGCAAAGAACGCTTACGTGACGTTGCGGAAACAATCGGTAAGATGTATCAAGAAGCTCCAGGAGCAAAAATCAAAGGTATTTATTTTGAAGGACCTTTCTTTACAGAGGAACATAAGGGTGCGCAAAATCCAAGTTACTTTGGTGACCCAGATTTGAATACTTTCCATGAATGGCAAGAAGCTTCTGGCGGTTTGATCAAAAAGATCGCATTAGCTCCAGAACGTAATGGTGTAGAAGAGTTTGTTAAACAAGTAACTGAAGAAGGCGTGGTTGTTTCTTTAGGTCACAGTAATGCAACGCTTGACGAAGCACAAAAAGCAGTTGAAGCTGGTGCAAGTGTCTTTGTTCATGCTTATAACGGTATGCGTGGGTTGAATCATCGTGAACCTGGTATGGTTGGGGCATTATTGTCACTTGAACATGTTTTCTCAGAATTGATTTGTGACGGGCATCATGTCCATCCAAATGCTGCACAAATCCTAATGGAAAAAGCTGGCCATGACCATGTGGCATTGATCACTGACTGTATGATGGCTGGTGGGATGCCAGATGGAAACTACAATCTAGGCGAATTTCCTGTAGTAGTAAAAGAAGGGACAGCACGTTTAGAGTCTGGTAATCTTGCCGGAAGTATCTTAAAATTAAAAGAAGCAATCAAAAATGTCGTTGACTGGGGATTAGCTACACCAGAACAAGCAGTGATGATGGCAAGCTTAGTTCCAGCTATCAGCTGTAAGATCGATGATACTTGTGGAAAAATTGCTAAAGGACGCGATGCTGACTTTATCGTATTGAATCCTGATATGACGTTAGATGCCACATATTTAGATGGTGTAGAACGTTTCCACGCTTAAATTCCTATTGCTTAAGCGTGAATGGAGCAGTTAACAGCAAAATAAAGTAGAGCATAACCGATTGGAGAAATAAAGTAGACTTCAATTCAAGGACTATAAATAAAAAATATGAGTGTGGGACAAAACTAAAAATCAGTTTTGCCACAGACTCTAACTCCGAATAAACGGTGGGGCAGAAGCAACTCCTTCGGAAATAAGCCGAAATTCACAAAAATTTGAAAAGCAATTTTCGTGAATTTCTTCTTATTTCTCGGAGTTAAACACTTCTGTCCCAACCTCACATTGTTTCTATTTCTTTGGTTGGTTCCGAAAATGAGATTTTAGAAGTAGAAAGATACACAAACAAAGTTAATTGGAATGATTTCATTTAAGAAAATATCCATCTTGCAAAAAGCTTGGTATTTTATCGATCAGTATCTCTAACTTAAATGACACAAAGTGGTGAAACTGATTCACTTATGGAGAAAAGGGTCTTTCTGTAAGATCTCAGTTGGTAGATGTTTGACGTTAGTGATATTTTTCAACAAAAAATGAAATCGTTCTTGCTTTCTTTGGTACGGTTAATAGTGGCGTATCAAAAAAGGGTTGACACACTTTTTATCTGTGCTATTATAATCCTATAAATAGAGAACGGTTGCAGACGTGCTGTAACCTTGAGGCGTGTTACTGTCAGAAGGCAAACCTCATACTTGTACCCGATGGGTGGAGTATGAGGTTTTTTAGTGCCTAAAAATGGAGGAAAACATGAAAATCAAAAAGTTTTTAAATAATAATGTGGTGTTATTAAAAAAGGGTAGTAATGAAATCATCGGATTTTCTACAGGCATCAGCTTCAAGAAAAAAACAGGAGATGATGTGGAGGAGAGCGATTTTGAAAAGATTTTTGTCTTGGATACCCACGCGATGCTGGAACATTTTAGCTATCAATTAAGCAAGTGTGATCCCAAATATGTAAAGTTAGTTACTCAAATCGTTGAGTACGCTAAACAGAATTATCACTTAAGAGTGAACGACTATATTTATTTGACTCTTCTGGACCATATTGATTTTACAGTGAGACGTCTGAGGGAGAATATGGTCTTCAAAAGTCCGCTACAATATGAGGTTCGGCGTTTTTATCCTGACGAGTATGCAATCGGGGTGTACGCAGTGCAATTACTGGAACGAGAACTTGATTTGGAAATTCCAACCGAAGAAGCTATTTCAATTGCCTTGCATTTTGTAAATATTCAATCGACGAAAAGAGACATGACTGTTACCAATAAAATCACAAAATTTATTGAAGATGTCTTGACTATCGTTCGCTATGAATACACTCAAAGCTTTGACGAAAACAGCTTTCATTTTTCACGATTTGTCACACATCTACATTATTTTGCTCAAAATGTGATCAATCATACCATGCCTAGCTATGAGCAGACGGATTTATTCGAGCAAGTAGAAAAAATGTATCCTAAAGCGTTTCACTGTGTTGGGAAAATCAAAATCTATATTAAAAATACTTATAACATAACTATTTCTGAGAATGAAGAAATTTATTTAACCTTGCACATCCAAAAACTGACAGAACAAATTGAAAAGAGGTAAAGTTATGGACTACAAACAATTAGCTGCTGACATTTATGAAAAAGTTGGTGGGGCAAAAAATATTCAACATGTTACACATTGTGCTACACGTTTACGGTTTACATTAGCCGATAGCAAAAAAGCGGATGCAGAAGGGATCAAACAATTACGAGGTGTAACTGGATTAGTCGAAGGAAATGGACAATTCCAAGTAATTATCGGACCAGATGTTTCCAGTGTATATGCACAATTACCAGGGACGGGAACAGCTGAAGAAACAGCTGAAAAACAGCAATCAGTTATTTCACGGTTGTTAGATTTTATTGCCGGATGCTTTACACCAATGATCGCAATTGTAGCAGCTGGTGGGATGCTACAAGTATTATTGTCTTTATTACAGCTTTCCGGTTTATTAGCAAAAACAGATGACACATACCTTGTGCTTTATCAAGTTTCTCAAGCAGCATTCTTCTTTATTCCGGTATTTTTAGGTAACTCAGTTGCCAAACGATTGAAAATCGATCCATTTTTGGGTAGCTTTATTGGTGCTATTTTTGTGATGCCGGGGTTGACTGAATTGATCAGTCAAAAGGGCGGAATCTCTCTATTAGGCTTTGCGATTCCAAATGTCAGTTATAACGCATCAGTACTTCCAGTACTATTAAGTGTTTGGTTGATGTCCTATGTATACAAATTTGCAGATAAAATTTTACCCAACAGTGTAAAGTTTATCCTGCGTCCGCTGATCTCAGTGATTGTGATCACGCCTTTTGCTTTATTGCTTTTAGGCCCGTTAGGTGTGATGATTGGAAACTACGTAGCAGAATTCTTAAACTACTTAACAAATAATTTTGGACCATTGGCAGTCTTGTTTATGGGAGCCTTTGCACAATTGCTTGTGATGACAGGAATGCATACGACATTGACACCAATTTTATTAACCTCTTTAGCTACTTATGGCTACGACAATTTGATTGTACCAGGAATGCTTTTGGGGTTAGCAGCTGAAACAGCGATTTGTTTGGCTGCTGGAATCAAGGCGAAGGATACTGAATTCAAACAATTGAGCTTTTCTTCTGCAATCACAGCTTTGATGGGTGTGTCTGAACCAGCCTTATATGGTGTGACGTTGCGGTTGAAGAAACCGATTATCGGTATGATTTTAGGTGGAGCAGCTGGGGGTCTGTATTTCGGATTGATGAATATCAATACTACCGTCATCATTGCCTCTTTTGTTGCCTTGCCATCTTACAGCAATGTTTTACATGCGGTGATTGGTTCGTTGATCACGTTTGTTATTGCCTTTGGTTATACTTGGATCATGGTGAAAGATGCTGATTTTCCAAATGCGAATATACCAAGTGATCAAACTGCTGAAAAAAAAGAAACAAAAGCGGAACCTTTAAAACAGGTGGCGACAGAAACGATGATTGAAGCACCTTTATCAGGTACTGTGATTCCTTTGAGTGAAACGAACGATCAAGCCTTTTCTTCCTTAGCCTTAGGGAAAGGGTTAGCAATCAAACCGACAGACAATACAATCGTAGCTCCTTTTTCAGGAACAGTATCCGCAGTCTTTCCTGGAAATCATGCCATTGGTCTGACTAGTGATTCTGGAGTTGAACTGTTGATTCATATTGGTATCGACACTGTGAACATGCAGGGAGAATCTTTTGTTCGAGAGGTCAATGAAGGCGATCACATTCACTCTGGTCAGAAACTGCTGCGTTTTGATTCACAAAAGATCGAAGATGCAGGTTATGAGGATACTGTGATGATCACAGTAACGAATACATCAGATTATTTGGATGTCATACCAGCGACGGATAGTAAACAAGTAAGCGCCAATGATCAATTTTTGGCAGTATTTTAAGAAAGGCGGGAAAAGATAAATGAGTTTTCCAACAAATTTTTTATGGGGCGGTGCATCTGCTGCCAACCAATATGAAGGCGGATATAACGAAGGCGGAAAAGGCTTGGCCTGTGCGGACCTTATCAGCGGAGGAAGTCATACTGCTTCACGCCAAATTACGACGACTGTAAAAGAAGAGCTACTCTATCCTAGTCATGAAGCAACGGATTTTTACCATCATTATAAAGAAGATATTGCCTTGTTTGCAGAAGCGGGTTTTAAAGCCTTTCGTCTATCGATCAACTGGACGCGGATTTTTCCAAAAGGGATGGATCAAGAGCCCAATGAAGCTGGACTGCAATTTTATGATCAGGTGTTTGACGAATGTAAAAAATACGGGATTGAACCTGTAGTAACGATTGCTCATTTTGATGTCCCTGCGTATTTAAGTGAACAATACAATGGATGGGCTAGTCGAGAAGTAATCGATCTATATGAACACTACGCTGCGACAATTTTTGATCGCTATCAAGACAAGGTCAACTATTGGATCACTTTCAATGAAATAAACACAGCGACATTAACGATTGGCAATTTTCTTTCTCTTGGTCTGCAGGTTGGAGAGTCTCCCTTCATTGAACAACCCGATGATCCACAAATGCGATATCAGGCATTACATCATCAATTTGTCGCCAGTGCGAAAGTGGTAAAGTTAGCACGGGAAAAATATCCGCATTTCCATATGGGCTGTATGATTTCCTATATGCCAAGATATCCATATACCTGTCATCCAAACGACGTCCTATTGGCTAAACAAGAAGAAAACATGCATTCAAAATTCTGTGGAGATGTTCAAGTAACTGGGAAATATCCGTATTATGCAAAAAACTACTTTGCAGAACATGGAATTGACATCACATTTGCTGAAGAAGATGCTGCGATACTTGCGGAAGGAACGGTAGATTACTATACATTTAGTTATTACTTGACCTTATGCGTCTCCGCGGATGACGAAGTAGAAAAAAATGGACACAGCATGATCGGCGGCTCTGGTGTAAACAATCCTTATCTCGAACAAACAGAATGGAATGCCATGATTGATCCAGTGGGCTTACGCATTGCACTCAATGATATCTATGATCGCTACCACTTGCCGATGATGATTGTTGAAAATGGGATTGGAGTGTCTGAAGAACTCACGTCAGAAGGCACGGTCCACGATCAGTATCGCATCGATTATCTGCAAAAGCACATTATTGAAATGGAGAAAGCATTAGAGGACGGGGTCGATTTATTTGGCTATACGATTTGGAGTGCAGTGGACATCGTTAGTGCCTCTACAGGTGAAATGAAGAAACGCTATGGCTTGATTTTCGTTGACAAATATGATGATGGTACTGGGACATTGAAGCGTTACAAGAAAGATAGTTTCTATTGGTACAAGGAATTGATTGAATCAAATGGCGCTAATCTGATAGTAAGATAAGAAACAGATTCCATTGTCATCGATTAGCTTACGATCAAAAAATACTCTCGTTAACTGTGAGGGGCGGGTTGTTTAAACGTTTGAAAAAATATCGTTTGAGCATTAAAAAGTAATTGAAAACAACGGTGAAGTTTACTGTTTCTTTTGTTAAAAAAATTTCCTTGGTTTCGAATTCTAATGGAACTGAATTTACAGAGTTAATCAACTTGCTCGGTGTTTTACTGTATTTCAGACAATACCTTTTCTATTTCAGAAGGGTATTGTCTTTTTTTGGATGAAAAAGTTCAGCTTAGCGTAATGTCAGACTCGACTAGCTAAATTTTTGAACAACGGATGGTTAAATGGTATCCTTTTCTAAAAGGATACTTGCTTATTTGCAAAAAATGTAAGGGGTATCATATCAAAGAGATGAGTTCCTTAGATGGAAGCTTTTCTAAGGGGAATACACATTTTTGAAGAGGACAATAAAGTAAGGCTTCGAAATATCCATAGAAGGTAAAAAATAGATTAATGACGGAGGGATAAGATGAACAGGATCAACATTATTTGTCTTGGTGTTAGTAATATGCAGAAAGCGCTGGCTTTTTATAAAAACATCGGTTTCA
This sequence comes from Enterococcus sp. BSD2780061688st2 D3, assembly GCF_005844145.1. Classification (NCBI taxonomy): domain Bacteria; kingdom Bacillati; phylum Bacillota; class Bacilli; order Lactobacillales; family Enterococcaceae; genus Enterococcus; species Enterococcus sp. BSD2780061688st2 D3. The sequence continues at coordinate 13,000 of NZ_SPHN01000021.1, read as the reverse complement.
GAACATTCGAGAAGGATAACAATCCACCGATTGTCTTTTTTGATGCGCAAGGAACTAAATTGGAACTGTATTCGATCGATAGTCTGGCTAGGGATATAAATGCGGACAACCCACCCACTATCACGAATAGTGGATTTAGTGGAATAACTTTGGCAATCAACATGAAATCTGAAGACGAGGTTGACGCTTTTTTGAAAACTGTGATAAAACATGGCGGTACACTGGTAAAACAGCCAGAAAAAGTATCTTGGGGCGGCTACAGTGGCTACTTTCAAGATCTTGATGGCTACTATTGGGAAGTTGCGTATGGACCTAACTGGAAGTTTGATGATCAGGGCATGCTGATCATCGAAGAGGAAAAATGATTTTTTCAACAGATAAGAGAATTTTTATATATTTTTGGGTCAGGTTATCAAATAAAAAGGAAAGATGTAACGAAAGAAGAACTAGATTTGATGTAGAAAGAAAGGGATGCAATGGAATCCAATAATAATAAAAAAAGTACGGTAGACATAGAGAGTTTCCTTAAAATCATCGATCTGATGAACAACTTGAAAATCCGCTATTGGGTAGAAGGTGGCTGGGGTATCGATGTCCTCATTGGCAAGCAAACAAGGAAACATAGAGATGTTGATATTGATTTTGATGCAGCTTTTGAGGGATTTTTGATAAAAAAACTAGAGAGTATGGGTTATCGAATCACTATGGATCAGCGCCCAAGCCGTGTCGAACTACATCATCCGATACATGGAACTATCGATATCCACCCATTTATCATTGCTGAAGATGGAGAGATGAAACAGGCGAATCCAGAGGGTGGTTGGTTTGAGTTGCAGGCGGACTGGTTTACGGATAGCGTGTTTGAAGGAAGGACGATTCCTTGTGTTTCTGTTACAGGGCAAAGATTGTTCCATGATGGGTATGATTTGCGGGATATCGATATTGCTGATTTGAGAAATTTAAATGACGCTTTTCCGCATTAAAAAACATAGTAGAAAGAAGTTGGCGATTGTGAGGACCCGCCTGAACGACACTAAGAATAGCTGATTTGGAAATGGTATCGTATCCCAAAAAAGATTCCACAAAGTAAAAACCTGTTTTTTTAGTATGGTCGTATCCATTCATTACAAGGATGAATCGAGTAAATACAATAGAGGTCGAGACAAAAGTCGTTCAGGTTTGAGAAATTGAAAAAAAAACGAACAATACGTTTTTTGTATTGTTCGTTTTTTTTTTGAAATTTCCGAAAAACTTGATTTTTGGACGCCGTTTATTCGCGAGTCTGTAGCAAACCTGATTTTTAGATTTGTCCCACGCTCTATTTGGTTTATTTGAAGTAGTGCTCCTTTGAACTGACCAATCGATCAAATGATTTTATTTAGAGAAAAAATAAGTGATCGATTGAGTAGAGTTTGCGTATTTAATTAGTAGATGGGCGAAACTAGCATGAAAATGAAGAATCTCATCTGGAAAATGAGAACGTGGAAGCAACAATACTTGTTCTTCATTCGCAAATAAATGATCGCCATCGATCGTTCGAGCCACCAACCGATAGTTAGTGAATAGTTGCTCGAAAAATAGGGTATCAGAAGATTGGTCAGCCATTGTTGAAAAGATACTATTTTTTAAATGCGGTAGTGGGGGAAAGAACACTAATTCTTCGAAAGCATCGATTTGTTTTTTTCTTAACCATTCGAGTGTCTCTTCAAGGGAATATTTTTTTTTGGATAACTGCTCAAACAGAATAAACACCTACTTTTTATTTGGGATAACTACTTTGAAATCGATCGTTGTGTTAGGTGCCAGTCCTTTTGCCTCTAAAATGATGATTTCTGGGATCAATTCTTGTCCTGAATATTGAGGAATCACACGGTAGCGGATCGTTTCCCCTTTATTCAAAGCATGACGAATTTTTAATTCATAATAGTTCATATATGGATCATTTACAGGATACTGATATAAAGTGACCAGATTTTTAGGGTCATCACCGCTACCACCAAATTGTTTTGCTATCAAATGACCACGGGAATGATCGTATTTTGGACCAGAGATGAAACCAGGTGGGCGTATTTTTCGATTAGCACTGGTTCCAGTATTGATCATTGCCTTTTTCAATAAAGCTTCTGCGCCAGTTGGTCGTTTCAAATGATCAAGCGGATCGTAGCTGATCCAGCCTTCTGACGTATCCTTTAGCTCGCTGTTGGTAAAAGTGGCAGGACCTGATTCTTGAGGCCCACTGTTGGTTCCCACGGGTTTTAAGTCTGCTTTAGTGGGTAATCCAGAACTTCGGTGTCCAATTGAACTATCCGTGATTTTCGTATTCTCAGATACTTGATTTTGCGAAGTATCATGAGCGGATGGATCAAGTCCATACCAGCTGGCTGCGCCAACGATCAGTAGGGTGACCAATGTTCCCCACAGTTTAGTTAAGTTTTTCATTTTTTCACCTCGATTATTAGTATAAACGATAATCAAATGCAGGCAAAGAAGAACACGAAGAACAAATAAATCGATGTTATTTGCGAAAGAAGCTATACAGGAAATTCTTCTATTGGTATGATAGACGTAGAAGATGAAGGAGGCGAGAAAATGATAGGGGGAGTGTCACTAGAAGTTATCTATTGGTATACCTTATTGGTGTGCGCTGGAATAGCAATCATTCTAGTCGTTTTTGGAGATGTATTTGATTTTGATGGGCCGATCGACCCGATGCTTATCGTTCCTTGGTTGACGTTTACTAGTTTGTTTGGTTTTTTAGGAGAACGTTTAACACCGTTGCATTCCGTACTGATACTTATTATTAGTGGCGTTATTGCAACCGCTTTAGTTTTTTTGCTTAATTTTTACGTGCTGATGCCGATGAAGAACGCTGAATCGACCTTATCTGCGTCCGAAAAGACATTAGAAGGGCAAATGGCTGAGGTGGTCACACCGATACCGGTAAAAGGAATGGGTGAGATCAGACTAAAAAGTGTCACTGGTTCGATCAGCCGACCTGCCTGTTTTTATGCACCACAAGATTCACCTGCTGAACGTGGCGAACGAGTACTTATTATTGAAGTGAAAGATAGGGTCTGTTACGTCACACCTTATGAAGAGATGTTAAAAATGTAAAGGAAGTGTATTGGATGATAGTACCAGAGATTTTTGTAGTAATAGGTGTTGCAGTGTTAGTGTTATTGATGTTGTTGATTGTTTTTGTCGCAAAATACCAAACAGCTAAACCAGATGAAGCGCTGATCATCAGCGGTAGTTACTTAGGAAGTAAAAATGTCCATACCGATGACAGCAACAATAAGATCAAGATCGTACGAGGCGGAGGAGCGTTTGTTTTACCTGTGTTTCAGCGTTCGAACCGCATCAGTTTGCTTTCTAGTAAACTGGATGTATCCACGCCAGAAGTCTACACGGAACAAGGGGTCCCTGTGATGTGTGATGGGACTTCGATCATCAAAATCGGTTCATCCGTAGAAGAAATCGCTACTGCTGCTGAACAGTTTTTAGGCAAAACAAAAGAAGAACTAGAAAATGAAGCACGAGAAGTATTAGAAGGACATCTGCGTTCGATCTTAGGTTCAATGACTGTGGAAGAGATCTATCAAAATCGTGATAAATTTAGCCAAAGTGTTCAAGAAGTCGCCTCAGTGGATCTAGCAAAAATGGGGCTGATCATCGTTTCCTTCACAATCAAAGAAGTACGAGACAAAAACGGATACTTAGATTCTTTAGGGAAACCAAGAATTGCTCAAGTGAAGCGTGATGCAGATATTGCCGAAGCCGAAGCGTTTAAAGAAACGCGTATCAAAAAAGCTGAAGCAGAAAAAGAATCACAAGCTGCTGAATTACAACGACAAACTGAAATCGCTGAAGCGTTGAAAGAAAAAGAACTGAAACTTGCTACTTACAAACAAGAACAAGATATAGCAAAGGCCAAAGCAGACCAAGCCTATAATTTGGAAAGTGCACGCGCGCAACAACAAGTTATTGAACAAGAAATGCAAGTGAAAGTCGTTGAAAGACAAAAACAAATCGAATTAGAAGAAAAAGAAATCATCCGCCGTGAAAAGCAATATGATTCAGAAGTGAAGAAAAGAGCAGATGCAGACCGTTATGCCAAAGAACAAGAAGCTCAAGCTCAAAAAGCTAGAGAAGTAGCAGAAGCGGAAGCTGAACAGTTCCGAGTAGAAGCGTTAGCACAAGCCGAAGCAAATCAAACACGATTGGCAGGGCAAGCCGAAGCGGAAGCAACGTTAGCCAAAGGAAAGGCAGAAGCCGAAGCAAAACAAAAAATTGCAGATGCTTTCAAAGAATATGGAGAAGCTGCTGTGTTGAGTATGGTGATCGAAATGTTGCCACAATTGATGCGAGAAGCTGCGCAGCCTTTAGGGAATATCGAAAAGATTTCTGTAGTGGATACAAGTAGCGGTACTGGAGAAAATAGCGGGGCGAATCGAGTAACAAGTTACGCAACGAATCTTTTATCATCCACTCAAGAAACATTAAAAGAAACGACTGGGTTAGATATCAAAGACATCATTGAGAACTTATCCAATCGCGGAACGATGAAACAAGTCAATCTATACGATACAAAAGCAGACTCAGAAGAATAACATCGAATAAACGGATAATGAAAAAACTAGTGCTCTATCTGACAGAGATTCCCTTTATCTTTAAAGAAATCTTTAGGGATACCTGATGGGGAGACACTAGTTTTTTATATGTATTACTGGTCAAGATGATTGTTTTGTTTCTTGATCTGTTCCTCGACCTTTGCTAGATCCTCACGCAGTCGTTCTTCTCTTTTTTTTAGTTCAACAAGGTCTTCTGCTAATTCTTCTTTCTTCTCGATTTCTGGCGGGCGCAAGAAGAAATTGATTCCGATTGCAATAAATGTTCCGATAAAAGTATCTAGGACTCTCTGAATCGCATACAAGGAAGATTCACCTTGCGGAATACTTAAAGAAATCAAAAGTAGCGTAGAGATGGCGGAAATGATACCTGAATTATTATCGATTCCGTCAGATACAACGATGACAACGATAACTAAAAGAGGAAGCAAAAAAAGTTCTACGAGAAAATCATTGTGAAAATAGTTTTTGACAAAAAAATAGAAAATCCCTAAGAGTCCCCCTAATGTATTGCCGATGATTCGTGAACGGCCAAAGGAAACTGTAGTAGTCAAATCTTGTCTTAATGAGAAAACAGCAGACAAAGCGGCGATCATAGGAAGGCCGCGATTAGATACATGAAAAAACAAAATACATAAGAAAACAGCTAAAGCAGTTTTTGTGGTTCGCATACCGAGGCGAAAACGACCAAATTGCATAGGGTGATCTCCTTATTCTCCTTTTTAATAGGATAACTAATTTTCGGGAAGATTGCTAGTGTTTCGTTGTTGCTTTTAGTATAATCCTAAGAAAAGGAAGAGGTGACTTATGCGTATTGGATTACGAACAGTGAAAACGGTTTTGAGCAGTATGTTGTCGATGGCGGTTGCCCATGCCTGTTCCTTGTTGTTTTGGCCCTCAGCAGGGATTATTGCATTATTGAGTGTTGGGAATACGAAACGGTCGACTTTGTACACAGGCATCTATCGAATCACGGCCTTTATTCTTGCTACATTGGTTGCTTTTATTAGTTTTTCTGTTTTAGGATATACGATTCTAGGTTTTGGGTTATTTTTATTGTTGTTCATACCTGTGACAGTTTATTTTAAATTGACCGAGGGAATCGTTGTCAATTCAGTATTAGGTACACACTATTTAAGTGAACAAAATATGAGTTGGTCCTTGATCGGCAACGAAGCAGGGTTGATGGCAATTGGCGTTTTATTTGCCCTGGTTGCAAATATCTACATGCCGAATACCAAACGAAGACTTCAAGAAAAACAATTGGTGATCGAAGAAAGATTTCGCATGATCTTAAAGAATATGGCTCAGTTTCTTCTTTCAGGTGAGCAGATAGAGAATGAAAAAGCCTGTGAAGAATTGCTTGTTTTTATTCGTACCAGTCAAACAGATGCCAGAACACACCAAGAAAACTTTTGGTTGAAACAGACACAATATTATGAGACTTATTTTTCGATGAGACGTGCGCAAGTGAATGTGATTAGGGATATGCAGGATACGCTTCAAAGAATCAAACGCCCAGATTTATATGGCAAACATATCTATGGTTTATTGATCTATACTGCAGAGACTTTTTCTGAAAGAAATGATGGGAAAGAGTTGCTAGAACGAATTGAAGCAGTATATGACCTATATCGTGACATGCCATTGCCAAAAGATCGATTAGAATTTGAGGAGCGTGCAGAGTTATTCCAATTTCTACAATCTTTTAAGAGTTTTATTGAAATAAAAGCAGAATTTTCGCAACAAGTTAGTTTTTAGAAGAGAAATCACTGGCTAACAGATGGAGAAACAGTACATTTCTAGGTGGATCACTAATGTAGCTTGATGTTTCTAAGCTTTAGGAGACGCGCAAAAAAAGAAAACCTCCAGTTTTTGTTGTACCCAATGTGGAACAGAAGCGATATACGCGACAGTTGGGTTTACTGATACTGGAGGTCCATATTTTTAATGTGCGGTAGAGCCTACTTTTCTTTTTCCCAAAGTTTTTGCATGTCATCGAGGATAGCGATGACATCTTTCGTTAAGAAAAGTGATTTGTTAGGGCGCTCACCGGCGATTATTTTAGTCATATTTTCAATTTCATAGTTCATTGCCTGTGCAGTATAACCACTTTCGATCCATTCCTTGGTGCCATCGTTATAGGTTATTTCTGCACGATCAGCACGAGGGTAATCGGTGATCGTTAAGTAGCCATTCTCAAAGGCAACGATCCCAACTTTCGGCATTTTGGCTTGGAATGTAAGACTGATCGTCGCCATTTCATTTTCTTTGTTCCTTAAAAGAGTGACAGATTGTTCATCGACGCCAGTCTTAAAGGGAACCATGCTGGATGCGATGACTTCTGGTTGAGAACTTAAAAAGAAACGAGCGAAGGACACTGCATAGGTACCGATATCTAACAAAGCTCCGCCAGCAAGTTCTGGATTAAAAAAGCGATTGGTTGGGTCAGGTTCTTTGTAACTGCCAAAGGGTGCTTGGATCATTTTTAACGCTCCTAGTTTTTGGGAGTCGATCAAAGAGCGTAATTGCTGATAAAGTGGCATATTGAAAATGGTCATAGCTTCCGCTAAAACTAACTGCTTTTCTTCTGCCAATTTCATGGCTTCCGCTAATTCATCTTTATTCATTGTGATTGCTTTTTCGCACAAGACGTGTTTATTTGCATGCAGTGCTTGCAAAATATAGTCGATATGCTGCCGATTAGGAACAGCGATATAAATGATATCGATTGCTTCATCATGCAAAAGTTCTGCATAACTGCCATATGCTTTAGGAATAGCGTAGCGTTTGGCGAAAGTTTCTGCTTTTTCTAATGTTCTTGAGGCAACCGCTGCCAATTCGCTCGTTTCTTGTTCAAAGCTGTTGGCAAATTCATGGGCGATCGAACCTAGACCGACAATGCCCCATTGATACTTTTTCATACTTCAAAACTCCTTCTCGTGTTATATTTAATAGAGAGTCTTATCATTTAGCACTCTGTGTTTCCTGACTTGATTATAGCAAATATCTCTTTGTTTTTTCAGTCAAAACACTTTAGTAAGAAAGAATAAAGAAGTAGTGATTTTTTTAGGGATTTTAAGTAAAATAAATTAGAGGAGGAGATTATCGTGCATCAAGTATACGTTGATCTTATTATTAGTGTATTACTCGAACAATTCGAGACAGAAAAGAATTTTTTAGATGATTATTTACTGATTAGCGAGGAGCAGTGGCAAGGCTGGAAAACTGGAGAAAAGAATCTTCCTTCTGAAGCCATGCAAAAGGTCAAAAATCTCTTTACAGATTATGAATGGATGCTGACACAAAAGATTTTACGTCAGACGATCATTTTCCCTGAAAAAAGGACGACTGCTGTAGCAGAATATAAACAAATCAAAACGAGGATCGCTCAAAAATGGTTAGGAGCAGGGATCGCTAAAGTAGAATTGATCCCGTTGAAAAATGATCAATATCTCAGTCGGTTTCTTGACTTGAAAGTAAGTATTAACTATGATGAATGGGGTTATGATGACATCTTGAATTTCCGTCTGCCTGCTGATATCCAAAAGCAGATCGAAGGAGAAAAGGTGGAACTCCTGGATTGGGTAAACGAAAATTTAGAAGAAACTTACGTTCATGAAAAGGAAGAACCAAAAGAAGAATGAAAGGATTTTTTAATTGAATAAAGTATTAGGATTTGCAGCGGTCGTGATCATGATCGGGGCTATGGGGTATGTCATAGTCAGTGAGCAACATACATCAACTGCCGTAGAAGCTGAAAAACAAACAACGGAGAAAGTTCAGACAACAACTTCATCCAGTAATGAAAAGAAGACAAGTACTTCAACTAAGAAAACAAAAAATAACCTACCAGATGTTAAGGCTGAGGACTGGGAATTGATTCTTGTTGGACCCGATCATAAGCTCGATCAAGAAATTGATGAAGCAACACAATTGACTGCTTTAGACAATGGGTATATGATCGATAAACGCATCAAAGCAAATTACGAGGAACTTGAGAAAGCAGCTGAAGCAGCGGGTTTTCCGTTAGTGATGGTCTCTGCTTATCGTTCAGTTTCCTCTCAACAAGCTGTCTTTTCCCAAAATGTACAGCAAGTGATGAGTAGTAAAGGTGTTTCTGAAGACGAAGCAACAAAAATCACAAAACAGACGATCACAGTTCCTGGGTATAGTGAACATCATACAGGGCTGGCTGTCGATGTAGTAGATCACAATTGGTACAACAACTATACTTCTCAACTGCTAGACGCAAGTTATGGCGACCAGCCAGGTGCGAAATGGATCGCTGAGAATGCGCCGAAGTTTGGGTTCATCGTTCGATATCCAAAAGATCGTCAGGATATAACGAAAATCACTTATGAGCCATGGCATTTGCGTTATGTAGGAAAAGAAAGTGCGGAATATATCACGAAGCATGATCTGACGTTGGAAGAGTACTTGGATCAATTGAAAGAAAAATAGGAGTATCCGATGGCCAAAAAAAAATGGAAAAAGCAAAAGCGTAAAAATGTCCGTATTATTGCTGTTGTTTTGGGTGGCATATTGATCATGATGGCTTTTGTTCTTTCTTTACGAAGTTTGTCCACACCTTTTTCAGATCAACCACAAGAAACTGAAGCGAAAAGCCATCAACAGTTTATTGATCAGCTTGCTCCGCATGCGAAAGAATTACAAAATGGTTATGGAATCTTGCCTAGCATTATTTTAGGACAAGCGATCCTTGAATCGAATTGGGGAAAAAGCACCTTAGCTAGCGAATACCACAACCTTTTTGGGATCAAAGCATACGGGGATCAAAAAAAAGTAAATCTGGAAACCAAAGAATATGTGAATGAAGAATGGATCACGATCCAAGGTGATTTTCGCGTATATGATTCTTGGGAGCAATCGATGGATGATCACACACAACTTTTTGTGAATGGCGTGGACTGGAACCCCGCATTATACGAGAAAGTAGTTACAGCAACGAATTATCGTGAAGCCGCACAAGCACTGCAAGATGCAGGGTATGCGACGGACCCGACCTATGCACAAAAGATCATTCAAGTCATTGAGACATATCATCTGGATCAGTACGATCAATAACAGGGAAAAGGAAGTGGCACTATGGCGGAACAATTTATTCCGGAGATCATGACAGAATTACGTAAAGATATCGTAAAAGTACCCGAAGTAATCATGGAAGCAAGTGGAATCAAGATTTTTGGGAAATTGATCCGCTCCATCATCTTTACCACAGACATAGCAATTGTCAGAAATACAAATGCAAATGCGGTCATTGCCGTCTATCCATTCACGCCACATCCAGCAATTACTAAAAGTATTATTGAAGCAGCAGATATCCCAGTATTCTCTGGTGTGGGCGGTGGTCTTACTCAAGGTGCGCGGTCTTCATATATGAGTCTGTTTGCTGAAGCACAAGGTTCCCTCGGGGTAGTACTTAATGGTCCAACGCCATTAGAAACGGTCCAAGAAGTCTGCCAAGTGGTGGATATTCCTGTAATCAGTACGGTCACATCGAAATATACAGAAATCGATGAGAAGCTTGAAGCAGGAATCACGATCATTAACATTAGTGCAGGAAAAGAAACTGCTGAAACAGTCAAATATTTTCGAGAAAGATACCCAAAGCTGCCTATTATAGCTACAGGAGGGCCTACTGAAGAAAGTATCAGAGAAACGATAGAAGCAGGTGCCAACGCAATTACGTACACTCCGCCAAGTAATGGTGAGCTATTCAGTCGGAAAATGGAAAAATATCGAAAAATCGAAAAAAATGATCAATCTTGACATTCCTAAATAAAGTTGGAAACAAAAAAGAGTGAGATAAACAGTCTTTATTGCTTCTGACTTTATTTTTTTAGTTTGATCTTTAAGAAAACCCGAACAAAATCGACGTTCAAAATTAGAAATATTAGATTTTAGAAAAAAACGATGAAACTTGGTTGTCAGTTTCAGAAACAAATGTTAGACTATTTTCAATATTTGAAACATAACAGTCGTTCAAGTACTTGGATGACTACGAAAAAAACTATCTTGATTTATCCGCCTATTTTTGGCATTTTTCATAATAAAAGTCAGAAAAACGATTGTTTGATCATGTAAGAGCTAGCGTATGCTTCGTTCTAGTAGTTGGTTATAATTGTTTTTCTGATCATCCTCTACTTATATATCGTCATGATAAGGTTGACAGTATCTAGCCAGTACCGTAAATACTGGACTATAAGTAAAAGAGTGTTTTGTACACCCTTTTTTACTTATCGTTAAGTAAAAGGGTGTTTTTTTCACGCTGAACCGAGCGGAAAATAGGAATAATTGGACTTTTCTATGAAAAGTGGTTATTTTTGTATTAATAAATGAAAAAGGAGCAAATAAAGTGAAAGAATTAGTTGAACGTATTCAAAAAGATGGACATGTTTTGGGTGAAGGAGTGTTAAAAGTTGATAGCTTTGTCACACACCAAGTCGATCCAGTATTGATGGAACAAATGGGACAGCGTTTTGCAGAAGTATTCAAAGAACAAGGGATCACAAAAGTAGTAACGATCGAAGCTTCTGGTATCGCCCCAGCTTTATTTGCGGCAAAAGAGTTGAATGTACCGATGATCTTCGCCAGAAAAGCGAAAAGCTTAACAATGGATGAAGAATTACTGACAGCATCGGTTTATTCATTTACGAAACAAGTAACCAGTACGATCTCTATTTCTCGTAAGTTTTTATCTGCAGAGGATAAAGTATTGATCATTGATGACTTTTTGGCGAATGGACAAGCGGCAAAAGGGCTGATCGAACTATGTCGTCAGGCTGGAGCTGAAGTCGAAGGTATTGGCATCGTCATCGAAAAATCTTTCCAAGATGGTCGTCAATTATTGGAAGAGATGGGATTAAGAGTTGTTTCACTTGCGCGGATTGCTTCTTTATCCAATGGGCAAGTCGAATTTCTTGAGGAGGACGCATAATCGTGGAAAAAGAAACACAAAATGGCAAAGCCGCTGTCCTAGGCTTACAACATTTACTGGCGATGTATGCAGGTGCTGTAGCTGTTCCATTGTTGATCGGTACAGGCTTAGGGTTTAATCAAGAACAAATGACTTATCTTATTTCCATCGATATCTTTATGTGTGGATTAGCCACACTGCTACAATTGACTGTCAACCGCTTTTTCGGTATTGGCTTGCCAGTCGTGTTGGGATGTGCGATCCAAGCAGTGGCACCCTTGATTTTGATTGGTAGCAGTAAAGGTGTTGGTGCCATCTATGGTTCGATCATCGCTTCGGGGATCTTCGTTGTTTTGATTGCCGGTTTCTTTTCTAAAATCAAAAAATTATTTCCGCCGATCGTTACTGGAACAGTTATCACTGTTATTGGGCTAACATTGATCCCTGTTGCTATTGAAAAAATGGGTGGCGGGGATTCAGCTGCCTCAAACTTTGGCGATAAAACGAATTTGTTATTAGCGTTTGTGACCATCTTATTGATCGTGGGGGTTCAAATGTTAGGAAAAGGCTTCGTTCGTTCGATTGCTGTCCTGATCGGGTTAGTTGGTGGTAGTCTTTTGGCAGCGTTCATGGGATTGATCGATTTGAGTGCGATCGGTCAAGCACCATTATTCCATGTTCCACAACCTTTTTACTTTGGTAAACCAACCTTCGATGTTTGGTCGATCCTATTGATGATCATCATTTCAATGGTCAGTATGGTTGAATCAACAGGTGTTTACTTTGCATTAGGGGATATTACAGGCAAAAAAGTCGGAGAAGAAGAATTGAAAAAAGGATATCGTGCAGAAGGTCTAGCTGTGATTTTGGGTGGGATCTTTAATACATTTCCTTATACTGGTTTTTCTCAAAATGTTGGTTTAGTTCAACTTTCAGGTATAAAAACTAGAAAACCAATTTATTTTTCTGCCTTTTTCTTGATCGTATTGGGTCTGTTTCCTAAAATCGGTGCATTGGCACAGATCATCCCTGAACCAGTATTGGGCGGCGGCATGCTTGTTATGTTCGGTATGGTTGCTGTCCAAGGAATCCGTATGTTATTAGAAGTTGATTTTACAAATGATAAAAATCTTTTGATTGCCGCGGTTTCGATTGGTTTTGGCCTAGGTTTCAATATCATGCCGAACTTATTCAGTCAGTTGCCTGAAACAGTACAAATGTTTACAGGAAACGGTATCGTCATGAGTAGTGTAACTGCCATTATTTTAAACTTGATCTTTAATGGGTTCAAAAAAGATGAAGAAATACTGGAAGAAGCGATAACAAGAAAAAATAAATAGAAAAGATCAAATATAGAGGTTGGGACAGAAGTGTTTAACTCCGAGAAATAAGAAGAAATTCACGAAAATTGCTTTTCAAATTTTTGTGAATT
>NZ_SPHN01000020.1:0-43904 GCF_005844145.1 Enterococcus sp. BSD2780061688st2 D3 | reverse complement strand
CCACCTGTAGAGGATGAGCGACTTTTGCCTAATTATTGTTAAAAGCCTAGTTTCATTTGTTTAGATTGGAAAATACGTCCTACAAGTATCTCTTTTTTTTCATGGTCGATCCGATAAAATAAGGCATAGCTTTTGCCGATCACGATCCGATATGTTGGGATATCCATTCCATAGATTTCGGAAACTTCCTCATGTATAGTTGGAAAATTTTTGGTTAGTTCTAAAGCCTTCTGGATCGCACCTACAAATCTTTTTATGCTGGCTGGAGAAAGAGCAAGCTCATTTTCCCATTCTTCTATTATCGTTTCAAGGCTGGTCTGGAAACTTTTAGAATAAACTAGCGTGTACTCTTTCATCTATTCACTCCAGCCGTATTTTCCGAAAGCTTTTACCATTTCAATTTCTGAAACTGTTAAACCTTTCTCAAAGTCTTGGAAACTTTCTTCAATCAATTTGCGATCGTGTTCTTTTGCTATTTGAGTAGTATCTAATATGAATAAGTTGCCTTCTTGTTTGGCTTGGACAGTGTCTCCGCTTTTTAATCCAAGAGAGCTTGGAAGGATCACTCCCACACTATTGCCGATCTTTCTAACCTTTAGTTCTTTTCCCATGTTATCACACTCCTTTTAGTTTTTGATGAATAAATTATAACATGTTATAACAACAATCGCCAACGGTGTTTCTTAAGGGATTCCACTCCATATTATTATTGGACAAAATAAGCCACTTAGAACGCTGAAAACATATACAAACGATATCAAAATACGAGTGAACTACTCACCATACACTTCCGTTAACATCCATTTAAGTAGGTATTTTTATTGTATATAGATTTAACATATGTCGGTCGGTTGATTGATATAGCTAAAGTTATAACTCAACCGAAGCCGATTCATCTACACGAATAAAGTTGCGAGTGTTCTCGGCTAATTCATAATAATTGTTATGTGTTCCATATAGCAATACTGGAATAACTTTATTTTCTTGAATCTCATAAGCAACTCTATACACGGTGACCGCATACTTAAATCCATTAGACCAATTACCTGATAAACCTCCAGTTTTTTGCTCTTACTTAAATGGATCAATAGCAATTTCATCACAAACCTATAGAGGATGAGTGACTTCTGCCTAATTACGTTAAAAAATATTGAAAGTAACTCTATGTAGCAAAAAATATCTAGAATTTCATTTCCTCAAAACTGATCGATATTGTATCTAAAAATATATACTACCTAAAATAGGTAGTATATATTAAAATATGTGCTTTTGTTAGAAAAATCAATACATAAATTATCATATCTGTATATGTCATTTTGGTATTTCAGTTATGTTATAATAGTTTTGCTGTCTGCTACCCCGGCCTAATCTGGCAAGGGGAGGAGGAGATATAATGAAATACCTTTTTGATTTTGTTTTTGCAATCAAGCCACTTGCAGATGTAGTGTGCAGTTACCTCTGCAAATGGCTTGATTGCAAAATTGCCAAAAAAGACAGTAAGCCTACCCGTTAATTCTATAATATAGAAACGTAAAAAAAACCCCATCAGCCTGCACGCTGATGGGGTTTGGTGATATAATGAAATACCTCTTTGTTACTCATAATTATACCATAATTAGTCACGAATGCAACCAATAGAAAAAACTACTTAGAACGGTAGATCATCGCTAATAACAATGCATTGTCCACCAAATGGATTTTGTGAAGCATTAAATACATTGTTATTAATTGTCGCTGCTTTTAACTAGGCCTCTCCCCTTCTATTATAAAAGAAGATATATATCATTTCTTAATTACCTACTACCTTAAACCAAAATTTAAGTACTACCTAATTTAAGTAGTACTTAAACAATCTAAAAAATAGTTATCCCAATTGTTATGCTTTTATAATACGATTATTTGTAACAAAATGAATATTATATAATTAAACACTACCATATTTAGGTAGTGTTTAATTATTAGCAAAACAAAAAATATTTATTCTATTCTCTTAACTTCAACTAAGTTATGCTGCACACCTTTATATAAATCATATGCAACTCATTAGCTAGACAAACTACAAGCATGTAGTTTTATCTGTTAATTATGTACTACCTAAATAAAGTAGTTTATAATTAACAAGTATATATATTTAAAAATTTAAGATTAATTTTTTTATGACTTGTACAAATTTATCTGATATTCTCTTATTAAGAACTACCTAATTTGGGTAGTTCTTATTTTTTACATTTTAAGTAGTATTTAATTGCAATTTGGTAGTATTTTTTTATTATCTTATTCTTAGAACGGTAGTACTTAATATAAATATAGGTAGTATCTAATTTAAGTATTAATGGTAGTATCTAAATTAACAGGTAGTATGTAACTACTTTAAAGTAATTTTTTTCAGATTAACACAGTAGTATCTTATTAAATAAGTTAATTTTAATGGTAGTACATAATTATTATATATATCTGACATTGGTAGTACTTATTGTATTTTTTAGTAGTATATAATCTATTGTTTTCTAGCCTAAAGCCTTGTCTTATAAGAATAATATAATATATACTACTGAAATAAGGTAGTAAATATTGCTAGTAATGGTAGTATGTTTTATATGCATAAGGTAGTTCTTAATTTATTTTTTGTTTTGACACTGGTAGTACTTAATTATCTTTAATTTTAAAACTAAATTTTATTCATACGTTCTTCTGGTAGTATTTAATTATAAATAATATTTATTTAAAGTAGTTCTTAATGACTTTAAAGGTAGTACATAATTCATTTTATTTCTGATTTTAGGTAGTATTTAATTAAAAAACAGTTTTAATGCGTTTGCATTTTTTATTTATCTTTGCTATTTTCGAAAAGAGTAGGTAATTTTACATAAATAAAACAACGTGAAAGTAGAGGATCTACAATGACTGATTTTAAATTTTTTAAGGCGGATAGAGTTTACAACGAATTATTTTATCAATTTCCAAAAGTCTTTATTGTTTCTGACGAATACAAAAAAATGAAAGATTCAACTAAGATTGCCTATATGCTTTTAAAAGCAAGATTAGAGATCGCAATCAGCAAACGGCAAATCGATGAAGAAGGTAATGTTTATTTTACTTATACGACAAATGAACTATGTAGAGTATTAAACTGCCAAAAACAAAAAGCGATAGCAATCAAAAAAGAGTTGGAATCCTTTGGTTTATTATTACAAAAGCAGATGGGATTTAACAAACAGTTAGGGAAAAATAATCCTAATAGACTATATCTAGCAGAATTAAAAGTCTCAGAAAATGATATCTACTTACTCGAAAAATTTGATAGAGAGAATAGGGAAAACGTTGATAAATCAGAGGGTATGAAAATCATACCCACCCTCGACGAAAAATCAGACGCTGAATCCCTTGGGGCTCAAGAGGGTATGAAAATCATACCGTGCCAAAACGTTGATAAATCAGAGGGTATGAAAATCATACCAGAACTTAATAATAATATATTAGACACTAATAGACACAATATAGACACTGAAAAAGACCGCCTACAAGATCAATTGTTGTTAGACAATTTTGAGACAATTATGACAAACGACAGCATTGCTACGTTTGTCCCTGAACGAGTATTAAATTTGATAAAAACATTTTCTTCAAGTTACAGTGAAGCTCAAAAAACCGTCCAGACTATTCATAATGCAAAGAAAAAAGCTGAAATAGAAAGTGGTATTTCGATAGTTTTTGAAGAACTCGATAGTTATTATGTCAATGCAGAACAAGAATTATACACGACACTGTTAAAAGCCTATCAAAAATTAAAAACCGAAAAAGTCGAAAATATCCAGAACCTGATTTTTGTCTATGTAAAAAATTGGTTTATCGAAAAACCAATAGCTGCTAAAGTATCAAGTGAAAAACGTTTGAATTATGAAAGCTCCCCAAGCACTATTACGAAAGACTGGTTAGAGTGAAACTTTACTGACAAAGTGATTGTTGCTTCATGAAGTAACATTAAAATTAAAAATTTTTTATTATTCTAATTATATTACGAATATTACAAAATAATAGCTATTTTAATAGAATTTATAAGTTAAAATATTATGATAAAAATCACAAACGTAGCCTTTTACGTCATAAGTGTTAAAAGAAATAATTAATTTCAAATATAGAAAAGGGAACGTATGTTTGCATACTCCTTTTTTTTGAGTTATAATAATACGCGAAGAGAGATAATTTCATTATTTAAACAAGCTAAAAATCTTGATATTACTTCTTTTCAGGCAATACGAATATTATTCGCTTACATTTTTTGTATAAATTTAATTGTCTGCTATGCTTGTGATGAATTGATTTTCGTTCTGCACTTTTGGATGATAAATTTGGACAATTGAAAATACAAAAAAAAGAAAGGCGGTATGAACTCGGAAGGCTGGTAACCTTCGTCAGCGTTCATACACGGCATTAAGATTTGGCCCTTAATGCGTTAACCTTTCAGTGTTACGGTATTACCCGCAATGGATTTAGTATAACAGATATTCAAAAGTGATACCACTTTTTTTGGCTGTGTTAAGGTTAAAAATACGTGATATTACGATGAATCTATGCCTAAGCATAATGTTATAAAAATGTCCGTGTGGCTCTTTGCCGTATGACGAACGCTGAAATTAGAGGGAACGCATGTTTGGATGCGTTCCCTCTTTTTTGTTTGTCATGAACGAAAATCAATTCTCTATTTTTGAAAAATAACAAGAAAAACTTGTTAAAAATATTTAAAGAAATTGGGTGGTTTATTTTATGTCATATACAGGAATTTTGAGTCTCAAAGATATTTGTCACTACGGTAAACGGTGTACCGCTACAGAGAAAATCACGAAGAAACTATCAACTGGCCAAAGTAAAACCGTTGTGCAGTGTAAGAAATATATAATCCAGAAAGACAAAGTCTCAGAGGAAATGATTTATTACATTGGGAAACAAAAGCAAATAATTTTAAAAGATCCTATCCCCTTAAAAGAGCTATATCCAACAATCAAACATGTTTATGACCAAAACGGTGTACTGATTGGTCGAAGAAAAAATGGAGTCTTGCGTTGTACCGCAAAAGGGATGGGGCGTTTAATCAGCTGAATTGATCATTCTCATAACTTGTATTTTATCGTTTTTCGCTTGCTTGAAAATATTGTCGAGACTTCTAAAAGAACTTAGAATCATTAGAAAAATAAGGAGTAGACTTGATCTATCAACAATTTCCTTCGGGGAGTGACGGGGTAGATTTTTACGATTGGTAACGTAAAAAATTGGTCAATCGAGTAAATGCGCTTGTTTGGATAGTGGTGAAATGAATTTGTGTAAATAATATACACAGAGTAAACAAGAGGGAATTTAGAGGTTAGACAAGTTAGAATAGCGCCTAGATTAATCATGAGCAGCTACTAAGGGATCTAGGCTTTGACGCAAACTCATGGAATAAGGAGTAGGTCTTCTCGTAATGGGGAGGACGCACAAGAAATTGTGTCGTGTGCTGCAGTACATGTAGATACTTGCGAGGACGTTGGTCATTGGATCAATCGAGCATTTACCGCTGTCTACTAGGGTTTCTCGTTTCGGACGCCATAAACGAGTCGATATTTTTTATGTATTTTTAAGTAAACGAAAAACGATAAAATATGAACGAGTCCTGAATAAAGTGAAAAAATTGATATAAAACATAGAGAAAATGAAATTTACGTAATGGAGGAATGACAAATGAAAAATTATGATCCGAATATACGATTGGGCACACATACTATTAAGGTTTCTTTCCAACGTTGGGATTACAAAGGTTTTGTGACGTTTAGAAGAGGCGGAAATTGTAAAGGATTAGATGTTTTAGCATTAAACGAGGATGATTTATACGATCAAACATTGACTGATAATCCAATTGGATTCGGCTTGCTACCTGAAGATGATGAAGGTAATGAATGGTTTAAAATGACGCTTATGAATGATAATGGAGACGAATTATCTGTTGAAGATACTTGGTCATATTTGAGTGATTATATTGTCAGCGTTGAAATCATTGAATTTGTAGCGGATAAAGAAGAATAAAAACTGGAGGAATAAATTATGAAATTTTTCGAAGTAAAATCACCATACTATTATGCGTTAATCGCAGCAAAGAATGAAGAAGAATGTGCAGAATTGTATGAACAAGTAGTAACAAATATCGAAAATCGTGAAGAATTTATTCGATGTTTGCATGAGTTAAATCGAAATGAAGCAATTCAAGAGGATGCGAAAAAAATTAGTGAAGAAACGTTACAACCAATCGGTATGGAGGAAGCTACAAAAGACATTTTTACAATTATTGATGAACAAAAATCTTGTGTATTAAGCATTGATTCTACATTGGTTTAATAGATCCAAGATTCTATAATTTTTTTCAAAGTAAAAAGAAATTAGGTAATGATTCTCAGACCAATTACTTAGGAAAATAACCATACAAATTAGATTTTACAGATAAAGGATTAGAAGGAATCACGGCGATTAATAAAAAGGTAGTATTACCTTAGGCATTGAGTAAGGAATTTATTTAGGAGGAAAATTAGATGGCGCGACCAGTTTTAGATGCGATGGATATGGATACTTTGACAAAAGGAAGGTATGTACAGCTGTTAGCTCGTGGTTATTCACCTAAAGATGTATTCAAAGCCCTATCTAAAGGAACAGATATGGAAAAAGAAAGATTACGAAAAGAATTCGACTATTGGAGAGAGCATAACGGAATAAAAGATTTAAAACCAGCACGTCCAGTTATTAGACGAAAAAAATTGAAGAAGTAAGACCAAAGCGTATGGCGTACATAGGCTTTTTTATTTTGATAAAAATAATGAAAGGAAGGAAAACTCATGAATTGTAAAGAAATCGAAAATAGAAAAAAAGTGTCGAAAGAAATGGAAGAAAAGTTACTAAAAACAATGAAACAAAAACAATGAAACAAAAACAATGAAACAAAAACACCTTAAAAGATTATCTGTCGCGCAATATATCAATGATATGCAGTTAACAGGAAAAGAGAAAGCTTGTTTGTTAGGTTCAATGAAAAACTTTGAACAGTTGAGACGAACTTATGTGAAAAAAAGTTCTAATTGTCAACTATTGTTAGAAGTCTCATGACATTCATTAATAGAATTCATTTTTAAAACTTTTTCTATGGAAATGAGAAAAAGTTTTTTTGTTTTGTCTGAAAGGAGGCAGATGGATGAAAAAATGGTTATTTGGTTTTTTAGGAGTCGCTTTAATCGTCTTTTGCAGTGTGTTTGGCTATGTTAGCTACCAAAAACATGAAGGAGATGTGTTTAAGCAAAATATAGAAAAAAAGATGCCCGTAGATCAAATCAATGCACACGCAAAGAGTTATAAGGAGGATGCAACGAACGTCAATAATGATATGTCTTTGGGGCAAATGTTGTCCATACAAAAAGAAGCAATCGAAATGGGCGTCAATAAACAAGTATTTGCACAAATTCAGATTCCTGCACTTGGTTTAGCATTGCCGATTTTTAAAGGGGCAAATCAATACACTTTGAGTCTTGGAGCGGCTACTTATTTTTATGAGGATGCCGAAATGGGCAAAGGAAACTATGTTCTAGCAGGACACAACATGGAAATGCCAGGTGTTTTATTTTCAGATATTCAAAAGTTGTCATTAGGGGAGGTGATGGACTTAGTTAGTAACGATGGCGTCTATCGTTACAAGGTAACGTGTAAATTTATCGTATCTGAGTACTTTAAATTAATTGATGGCGTTCCTGAAGAGAACTCTTTCTTGTCTTTACCAAAGAAAGGAGAGAAACCCTTATTAACGTTGTTTACTTGTGTTTATACGTCACAAGGAAAAGAAAGATACGTGGTACAGGGAGAGCTACAATAACAAGGTTGTAATCAACGCGAGTCGTTGAAATATGAAATGAGGAGAGTAAAAAATGGCAATAAATCGGTATGTAAAAAAAGCTGGAATGCTTGTTGGAATGTTAGGAATCATTGCAGGCTGCTTTCAGGGATATCGAACATATGCAGAAGATGTCACGCAAAAAACGCCACCAGAGAAGGTCAATATCACGGTTCATAAATTAATGTACGATCAAGGAACGCAATTGAATGTTGATATTGACGGGATCAAAAACGATGGTTATACGCACGATCAATATCCTACAGGTGTAACGAAATACAACAAGGCAGATTATGGTGATGTTGAGTTTACGTTAGGAAATATTACGGATCAAGTATTACCGACTGAAGATTCTGATCTAACCAACGCGAAAGTGGACGAAATCGTGAAAGATGTAGAAGACAAGGGATCTAACAGTGAGTACGTCAAGAATGCAACCAACAAAATTACTTCAGCTGTAGATGAAAATGGTGAGATTACTTTTGCTGATCAACCAGCCTATGTCAATTCCAAAGGGAATGTATATGTGGTTTATGAAAGTAAATCCGCTGCTGGATTAGTCACACAAAAAGCAAAACCAATGGTTGTGATTGCGCCAATGACTGATAATACAGGTTCAGGTTTTTTAAAAGACATTCACTTATATCCTAAAAATATTGTTTCTAAGTTGAGTTTTGAATTAACGAAATTTGGTGACGATGGCACAGCTCAAAGCAAACAAACACCTTTAAAAGGGGCAAAATTTGAGTTATACAAGGGCGAACCTGGAAAAGGAACAAAATTAGGAGATCTTGTATCGGATGATCAAGGAAAGCTGACTGCTACTGATTTGACGTTAGGAAAATACTATTTTGTGGAAGTTCCTTCAGAAGTTGTAGTGGGATCAGATAAAGAACCAACAGCAGATCAATATTTATTAGGCGCAGACGCTCGCAACGATGCGCACAATAAATTAACCTTTGAAATTACGAATGATGGCGTGACAAGTGACTTAAAAGCTTCATACGTAAACTATAAAGCACCAGTGATCGATAAAACAGTAACAAATGGAACAGGACAAGAACATTCTTTCCAAATTGGTGACGCAGTAAATTATCAAGGAACGATTCATATCCCAACAGACATTGCAGGCGGAGCAGACGGTATCACAGTAAACGGAGTGAAAAGCGAAACTTCTCTTTACAGTGTATTTAAATGGGGGGATACAGCAGGACAAGGACTTTCTTATGTCGCTGCTAAAGCAAATATCAAAGTAACAAATAAAGATGGATCTGTGGTATTAAAAGAAAATACAGATTATAAAATCCAAAATTCAGAAAATGGCTTTGTGATCGATTTTATCGTGAATAATGGCCAAGTAAGTGATACTGTAGCAAGTTTACACGGACAAGATCTTCAAATGACTTATAACATGTATGTAAATGACAGCGCAGCTGTTGCCAATCCATTAACAAATAGCGTGGATTTCGTTTATAACAACAATCCATTTAATCAGGAAGAACACCACGAAAAAACGAAAGCTGACGTTGTGACTTATGGTGCAAAATTCTTAAAAGTCGATAGCGGACTATTTGGAACAGGAATCAAAGCAACACCGCTTGAAGGCGCAGAATTTGCTGCTAAAAACGCAGAAGGAAAATATTATGGTGGATTAGTTGATACGGATAAAGACGGTGTCAAAGAAGCAGTATGGGTAGACGATGTAGCAAATGCAGCGATCCTAAAATCAGATAAAGAAGGTCACTTTGAAATCACTGGTTTAACTGAAGGTAAATATTCACTGGAAGAAACAAAAGCGCCTGAAAACTATCAAAAATTAACGAAAGAGATCTCTTTCAAAGTAGACAAAGATTCATACAAAGAAAAAAACCGAATCACGATCAAAAACAATCAAAAAGCTTCCGTACCAATGACCGGTAGCAATGGTTTTCAAACGTATGTATTAATCTCTTGCTTGTTGCTAGGAGCAGGGGCACTTTCTGCAGTTGTTTACTTTAAGAAGAAAGCCTAGAAGGATCAAAACCAATGATTATCAGGAAGCCTAAGAAAAAGCGAATCATGGGTAAATGGATCATTGCTTTCTGGTTACTTTCAGCTGTAGGTGTCTTACTTTTGATGCCTGCTGAAGCGAGCGTGGCGAAATACCAACAAAATCAGCAGATTGCCGCAATCGATCGAACAGGAACGGCAGCAGAAACGGATTCTTCTTTGGATGTTGCTAAGATTGAGTTAGGCGATCCTGTTGGTATTCTTACAATTCCAAGTATTTCTTTAAAACTACCAATTTATGACGGAACGTCCGACAAAATTTTAGAAAATGGTGTAGGTATTACGGAAGGAACTGGTGATATTACAGGAGGAAACGGTAAAAATCCTTTAATCGCAGGTCATAGTGGACTTTATAAAGATAATCTTTTTGATGATTTACCTTCAGTAAAAAAGGGAGAAAAGTTTTATATCAAAGTTGATGGTGAGCAGCACGCTTATCAAATCGATCGGATTGAGGAAGTGCAAAAAGACGAACTACAAAGAAACTTTGTCACTTACTTAGAACCAAATCCCAATGAAGATCGAGTAACGCTAATGACATGTACGCCTAAGGGGATCAACACACACCGTTTTCTAGTGTATGGGAAGCGAGTAACCTTTACAAAATCAGAATTAAAAGATGAAGAAAATAAGAAACAAAAATTATCTTGGAAATGGCTTTTAGGAAGTACTGTTTTTCTTTCAGTCATGATCATTGGTTCGCTATTTGTTTATAAAAAGAAAAAATAAAGGAGGGTAACCAACATGAGAAATAGAAAATGGCTATTTGTTTGTGCAGCCGCTCTTTTTTCTTTCACTGCCTACACACAGTTGACGTTTGCAGACAGACAAGAAAGCACGGATAGCACAGAACAAACAATCCAAACGTCAGATAGCAGCACGATTCAAAGCAGCGATGAAACCGTCGATTCGTCAACAGTTGATTCTTCAGAAGAACCTAAAATTGCTGAAGACGATCAAATAGTCAAACAGACCATTCACGTTCAAAAGATTATTTCTTCAGAACAATTAGACAACCAGGGGCATGAAAAACAAGAAGGAGTAAATGGCGCGAAGTTTTCTGTTTATGATGTATCGGACATTTTACAAAAGATGGATGTTAAGGATCTCACTACTGACCAAATTGAATCCCAATTAAAAGATCGAGTGAAAAAACTATCCAGTGATCAATTGAAGCTAGTTTCTAATGGAGAAACAAAGACAATTGATCAACAAACAGGTGTCTTTGAATTCTCGGTAGAAGTGCAGGCAAATCAGAAACAAGCTTATTATATTGTCAATGAATCAAGTCCTGAAAACATTTCTAATAGCGAGGATATTTTGCTATTAACACCTGTTTCTGATAAAAACGGTGAATTCTTAAAGGATGTGTGGATCTATCCTAAATCAGAAGCTTCGCAACCTAAAGAAGAAGTAAAAAAAATCGTTTCTACTGGCGTAAAGAAAAACTTCTTTGAGAATTGTTGGGATTTTGTTACTCACTTGTTTTCTAGAGATTAAGGAAGAAATAAAATGAAACTGATCAAATTATTATTATTCAATCTTTCTTGTTTAACCGCAGTCTTTTTGTACTGCGGTTTATTATTTTCTAAACTATCTATTTTGCCAAGCTACCAACTATACCTAATGAGGATTTTAAACATACCAGCTGCTTCCATGCCGCTAGATATTATGGAAAAGCTCATTAGGAATCCATTATTTACTACGATCAATTTGATCGTTATTGTCGGAATTTCACTAGTCATTTATAAAAAAGAGGGGATGAAGGGATGAATTTTAAACACTCGTGGACAAGACGGTTAAAATATGTTTTTCCCATAATGATGATGTTAGGTACATTGTTTGGGTTAAAAACAGCCAATGTCTTTGCTGAAAAAGTTATTGTCGATCCGTCAAATCCAATCCAGAACGTAAAGAATAATTTTATTATTCCAAAAGATGTTCCTAATGCAAAAACAAATATTACTGTAAACGGAGCGTCAAAAGTTTACAAATATCATGTTGATGCCAACAAAGGTGGTTTTACAGACGACTACGTAGGATTAGTGGAGGGAAACAAAAATATACGCTATCCTTCTTTCCAAAAAGAATACGGTGAAACAAACCTTGTTTTAGAAGGCGTAACAACCAACACCAAAGTCAATATTGACTATGGAAAAATCGGTACGTATAACGGGAAAAAAGTCAATATCAAGCTAGTTCTATCTAATATTCACTTATACTCGGATACGTTGCCGTGGAATCTACTAGATAACAACTATACAAAAACTCATTTTCGAGACGATGGCTATAAAAATACGAATGGTGCAATGAGTAAATCTAAAAAAAGAACAGTACTTTGGATCTCAGACAATCTTTTCTCAGGAATTGTTTACCATTCAACACAAATGAATGTGCAGCTAGTAGCCACATATGAGGACGGTAGCCCCTTTCAATTTTCAGGAGATACATTTATCAGTTTTAACTCTTTGAACCCTGCAGGAGGAAAAAGCACGGATCTTAAAGGAGAATATGCCCACTATGACAAAATGAATACGACAGATTGGTATGTCAGAAAAGATACGGTTCTTTCAGAATTTAAATCTTTCTACAACAATCTGAACGTGGTAGGTGGCCACCCAGGAGGAAGCTCTAAGCTGACACAAGCGGATAATGATTTCAATAATTTGCATGATAAATTAGGAGATCCGAAGTTTGGTCAAGGTACTGTGTCCTTTAAAATATCTGAAGCAAATCCGACGTTTGTGATTGGTTCTTCTAATGTTCAAACCTGGTTTACTTTATCTTCTGCGACAATCTTTAGTGTTGTTCCTGATCAACCTGAAAAAACAGGGGTTGATAAAAATGGAAATAACGTGAACGATAAAATGTTGCAAGTAGGAGACACGATTCAATATCGAATCAAACAGAAGGTGAATCGATTAGGAGTGGATTTACTAGCGGTTTACGATCGATTTGAGTTAATCGATAATTTACCAAAAGAAGTAAATTACGTCGATGCACACGTTGAAAGTGGTACAAATAAAAAATTCGATGTATCTGGTGAAGTGACCTATGACAAAACAAAACACCAGGTAAAATATGCAGCGAAAGCTGATACATTAAAAAATCGAATGAAGTATAACGGCGAAACTTACGAATTAGTGATCAATGTAAAAGTCAATGAATTGGCCAATCAAAATAGTGTAGCCAAAAATCAGGGAACGTCGATCATTAATAAAGTAGAAAAGGATACAAATATCATTACCGTTTATTTCCCTAAAATTCCAGTGAAAGAAGTACAACAAAATGGAAAAGATGTAAACGGACGAAATGACGGTAAGAAGGGTACGCCGACAGCTTCTTTAAACGCAGGATCTGAAGTACAATATCTAGTCACACAAAAATGGCACACAAAAGGCGTAGACGCTGCGTCAGATCACTACAAACAATTTAGTATTCAAGATCCAATTGAAGCTCGTTTGACATATAAAGAAGGTTCTGCGCAAGTAATAGATAAGAGTAAAGGAAAAGATATTACTTCTGAAGGCACACTAACCTATGATAGCAATTCAAGAACGCTGAAGTGGGAAGCTTCCGCTGACTTCTTAAGTAACAATCTTTTAGATGGACGAGAAATTCAGCTGATATTTACAGCTAAAACTCCATTACAATCAGAAAAAAATATTGATAACCAAGCCGTAGTAGCAGTAGATAATGTTTCTAATAAAACAAATGTTGTGACAATTGGGGTTGATCCTAACTTGCCACAGGTCATTGTTCCTAAAACAGGTTCTACACATTTAGTAACGATTTCAGCGGTCAGCTTACTATTACTTGTGTTAGCAACTTTTAGTTATGCGGTTCTGAGATACATTTAAAATAAAAAAACGAAAGAATGAATAAAATGAAAAAGTTAATAATAGTAGTTACTTCCTTGATTGCCATGATTGTTATTTTAGTCGGATGTAGTAATGAAAAAAATAAACAAACTAATCAAGATAATGGCGTATTGAAATCAGGAACTATGTGGAAAGAAGAAGTAGGTGGTCTTGTTTATAATTTGAAAATTATAGATGAGACTACCTGGGAATACTCTGAGAGTGTATGGCATCCAGATCCTGTACAAATAACAGTCAAGAGGCAAAAAGACTATAAAGGTTTAGAAAGATACAAAATAGTAGATTCAGCTGGTGTTAGGGAATTTATAAACAAATCTGATTCTTTATTTATTGTTGTTCCCTATGAGAAGAATGGCGTAAAAAAAATAATTTTTCTTGGATCTAGCAAGGATGAAAAGCGAACGAAAGAGAAATTGATTCACGATGGATCACAATCCAATAAATATAAGTTACAAAAGACTAGCGAGTGATTGCTAGTCTTTTTATTTGTCCTGAAGGAGGAATCACAGTGGCAAAAGCTAAAACGCCATTTGAAAAAGCCGCGTCTAAAATCTTAGAACGCCGCGGTGTATCTGAAACACAGTGGAAACAAGAAGTCCTTGAAAAAGCACAATTTGACCTATTACGGGGAAAAGACAAGGACTTAGAAGGATATATCTATCAACGTGAACGTGAAAAGCTTGTTTTCGATGAAATTATTAAACACTAAAAGGAGCGAACAATTTTATGTTTGAATCAATTACAATGAATTTTTTAACACAACCGAAAGTAGTAGCTGCGGTTGATATTTTTAGAGCATTACAAACTGCCGCAACTAGTTTAAAAAACAATCTGATGATTTTTGCTGCTGCTGCGGCCGTTGCTTCCATTGTTATTGGAGGTCTTTTCTTCCTATTTGGACGAAGAGGAGCTGAAAATGGGAAGATGCACGTAGGCTATGTATTGATGGGGGTAGGAGTTATTTTAGCAGCAGCTTCTATTGTGGTTTCGTTATTTGGATTGTTTGGACAAACACCTCAAGGATTATAAGAAAGTAAAAAAGTAGGAGTAAGAAGTAGTCGATACTTTTTACTCCTTTTTTATGAAAGGAGAATACTCATGTACTTTACGATTGCAGGCAATACCAAAACAGATAAAGAGTTAATAAAAAAAGCAACGAAGGAAGTAGGAAAGCGTACTTCTTTTTTACCGAAAACAATTAAATATTCTGTCATTGAAACGGAAGAACAGCTACATGTGTTAGGGAAAGTACTGGAACACGAAAGTCGATCTTCTGTTAAGTTGACTCTCACGTTACATGACACAGAAGGAAAAATAGAGAAAGCTGGTACAGAATACGTTTTTGGCCCACTGGATTATCAAATTTCAGAAGGTTTCTGTCCTACATTGATGGATTTAATCCGCCTTGATGTGTTTAAAGAAACGGATGAAACTATGAGTGTGGAAGAGTCTTATCGAAACGAAAAACTTTTACAAGTTTTAGAAGAAGAGTTAGAGAGCGACCAAAGAAAAGTGAATCAAGGGAGTGAAGTCGAAGTAAATGAAGAAGTACCATGGGAACGACCAATATTTCCAAAGAAGGAGTCAAAAGAAAAAGAGACAGTCTATGTTGACGAACAAGCTGATATTCCGACTCAGAAATCGATATTTGAGGAAGAGAACGATGTGATGGGTCAATTGGAGGTAGATCCCTTTGAAGAAACAATGGAGGATGAAGAGACGGCCGAAGTAGAAGTTGATCCAGTTGAAGCTAATGAAGAGTCAACATGGACTGAAGGGGATTCTCAGGAATATATTGAACCACTTATCAGTGAAGAAGTAGAAAAACACGAAATAGAGATACAGAAGGCAACTGTATTTGATTATATTTTGGATCAATATCCGCCAGAGCATGAATGGATGAAAGAAAAAAACAAATTATTTTTAAATGAGCTTTATTCGAAATATCAATTACCCCAAACCTATCAAGCATTTTTAGAGAGTAAAGAAGAATTAATCTCACAGGGTAAAGGCACACTTTTAGAACAGTTAGAGTCTGTCCAATCAACAAATTGGCATGAGCTTGCACAAGAAGATTTATTAGCCACCTTTGAAGAACGTCAACAAGAAACAGATCAAGAAATTAATGAGTATGCGACGGAACAGTCGTCTAATTGGGAGAAAGCAAAAGAGGAACTAAATAAAGAAGAACAGCGAGTGATTGAAGAAGAAGTACAAAAAATTAAAGAGCGATACGAAAAGAAACGCGACAATGCGTATTCCTTGTGTGTAGCAAAGATCAATAATTTTACTCAGACGAATCAAGAAGCGTTATCGAAAGAAAAAGAAAACTTGTTAAAAGAACGTATTAAAGAACGAAAAGAAGAATTTTACCGAGGTTTGCGTACAGATAAGCTAAAGATTAGCAAAGAATTAAATGAACAACTGAATAAGCTATATCAAACAACGACTGAAGTTCTTATGGAAAAACACGAACAGATCCAGCAAGAATTACAAGTACAAATTCCAAAATGGAAAAAAGAGTATGAAATTCAACAACAAGAATTGAAAGAACAAGAAGAAAAACAACGGCAAAAAGAAAAAGAGCGCGAACAATTAGAACTAAAAAAACGTGAACAGGATCTTGCGGAACAACAAATGGCAATAGAAAAACAACGGTTAAACCAAGAAAAGGAAAAAGAAGCAGCTGCTCGTAAGGAACGTCAAGAACAAATGGATACATTGCGACAAGCTCAGTTAAATTATCTAGCACAACCTCAACCAACGCCTTCAGTAGCTGCTGTTCAAACCCCAATGAACAACCAAACAAATCTAACTCCTTCACCACAGCGTTCCTTTAACGGATGGATGGTGGGATGTATTGCAAGTTTAAGCTTGCTTCTAGGTGGAGGGACAGTATTTGCTTTTAATCATATCAATCAATCTTCACAGGCTGATTCTGTAGCCACAACGGCGTCAATCAAGGAAGAAGCCCAAGAACAAGCAAGAAAAGAGTATGAACAACAATTGGAAGAATTATTGAATCGTACCAATCAGTCAACAACAGAGTCAAGTATGGAAAATAGCAAAGAGAGTGATCCTAGTAAGGCTAAAGAAGGATCAAGCGATTCAACTGTACAATCAAACACTTCCGAAAGTTCAGAATCAAATGAGGTGAAATAATGCGTGTTAGAGAAACAACGAGACGAAAAGACAAACGATTCAATTTAGAAAAGAATAGGTATCTTTCTCATTTCTATCGCTATACTCCTTCAGGAGAAGAGCTACCAGAAAAACATGACAAACGTATTTCTCAAAAGATTTTTTATAGTGGATTAGCTTATCTTCCTTTAAACTATGTTGTTACAAGAATACCAGAAGCATTTCATCGATTTGAGATTATTCCAGGAAGTTTACAAGGAGTGAATATTTTTCAGTTACAAGAAATGCCGCAGTTATTCCATTTTGATTCAACTGGTTTTTGGAATCCTTTGACCCCAACAACAAGTTTAGGCACACGTTTAGTTGTTTCTACGATTTGTGTTGTTCCAGCTATACTTATGGGATTGAAAATGGACATGTGGTTTCGTCCTCTAGCAGATGGGCAAAAAGGAGATAACCGATTAAAAACGTTAAAGGAAATCCAACAAATTTATCCGCAAATACCAGAATCAAAGGGAGGTTTTCCTGGTTATGGCGGAATACCAATTACTCATTATAAAAAGTACTGGTATATTCAGACGGATACAGTAAATACTTGTATTGTTGGTACTTCCCGTTCAGGGAAAGGACAGATAGAAGTTTTAGCAACCATTGACAATTTGTCTCGTGCAGAAAGACAAAGTTCAATGGTTGTTAATGATCCAAAAACAGAATTATATGTTGCTAGTAAAGATGAACTAGAAGCTAGAGGGTATGATGTGTATGCATTTAATATCACCGATCCACTGCAATCAATGAGTGATAATCCATTGGCACTCATCGTGAAATACTGGAAGCGAGGAGACATAGATACTGCAACGCAGTTAACCAATACTTTTACGAATACGATTTATTATGATGCCAATGCTTCAGACAACAAATACTTTAACGAAAATGCGCAGAAAGCTGTAAATGCGCTTATTTTTGCGTTGTTAGAACAAGCCGATCAAACAGGGGATTACTCCAAATTAACACCCAATAATCTTGTTGAGCTTCTTTCTGAAATTGGTGGTTTTAATTACCAAGATCCTGAGAATGATTACAAACAACTCAATGCCTTAGATGAATTCATGAATCAGTTACCACCTGGAAACATAGCAAAAAAACAATATGGGGCAACAAAAATTGGTTCTGATAAAGCAAAAGGGAATATTTTATCGACGGCAATCACAGGATTGAATCCATTTACCCTAACGAAAATTGCGAAAATGACTTCTCAATCAACCATTGATTATAAGTCCATTGGTTTTCCGAAGTATTTGGATCTCAAACTACACGAGAGTCTGTTAAATCAGCGAATTGTTGTAGAGTTTTATCATCAAGGGAAAAAATTTCATGAGGAACGTGTCAAAGTAGGTTATAGAGGTTTTTGTGAAATCAACTTTGATTGTCATTTAGAACAGGGAGATCATGTTTGCTTAAAATACGATCATCAAGGAAAAGAATATGTTGCTTGGTATGAGTTTTCTCAAAGAGTATTGAAAGACGAAGAGGGAAATATCGTTTATCGAAAAAAACGAGGAGAAACCCATTTACCAGAATTAGAAAAAGAAGCTGTTCTAACATTAGATGAGGATAAAAGTAACTTATTAGTAGAGTCTATTCGGATGCACTATACCGATAAACCAATGGCTATTTTTATGCTCACACCTGATTATGATCCATCTAACCATATCATTGTTAGTATTTTTCTTAGTCAGTTGTATAAAGAATTATCTACGCAATGTGTTAAGACTAAAGGAGATAAATGTCACCGTAGGATTCATTTTATTTTAGATGAATTTGGGAATATGCCACCAATGGATAATATGGAAGGAATCATGACAGTCACAGCTGGTAGAAACATGTTGTGGGATCTGTTTATTCAATCCTATCAGCAACTTTATGCGAAGTATGGGGAACAAAACGCAGCGATTATCAAAGAAAATTGTCAGACACATATTTATATTATGTCGACAGACGATAATACCATCGAAGAGTTTTCCAAAAAAGTGGGGAATAAGACGGTTGAACAAGAGAACAGTACCATCAATTCATTAGGTATGAATACTCATATCAATCGCAATGTTGATTCAGATCGTATCTTAACTCCTGAAAGAATTTCTACTTTTTTAGAAGGTGAAACGATTGTACTCGCTCCTTTAAAACGACAAGATTTGAAAGGTCATAAAATACGGCCGTATCCTATTTTTAATCATGGGGAAACGAATCTTCCTTATGCTTATCAATATATTGAAGATTTCAATCCATCGTGGGATATCAATGATATAGACATACATTGTACACATGCGGACTTGGATCTTAAGGCTTTACAAATTGATTACGATTATTTTCTACCTGATATCTATGCACGTCGACTTTATCACAATATGCACGATCAAATAGAAGAGGAAGCTAAAGAAAACATTTTTATTAAAATCGTTCAATCTTTAGACAACTCAACGGCACAAAAGTTACTTATTCAATTTTATGAAGAGAAGCAAATAGATCGTTTGCAAGAATACCTTGAAAAATTGCATCAAAATGAAGAAATTACAGAGGTTATAAGGAAACGACTTTTGCTAGAAGCTGAAAAGGCGGTGAAAGAATGATCATTGGAGGAATATTTTCCGGCATTGCCGACTGGTGGTCAGGCTTATTTGGGGATGGGGATGCAGATCCCAAAACCGTAACGAAAGTCTTACAAGATTATGGTAATTATCTGCAGTATCAAGATGTATTCAGTTGGATTTGTAATACTTTTTTATGGGGTTTGATTAAAGGGTTATATAATCTCAATACTTTACTAGAAAAAACAATTTATCAAAGCTTTGATTTAAAAGACTTATTGAACGCCGCTGGTGTTAATGAACTGTTTCAAAGTTTGATTAG
This sequence comes from Enterococcus sp. BSD2780061688st2 D3, assembly GCF_005844145.1. NCBI lineage: Bacteria > Bacillati > Bacillota > Bacilli > Lactobacillales > Enterococcaceae > Enterococcus > Enterococcus sp. BSD2780061688st2 D3. The sequence goes on along the minus strand of NZ_SPHN01000020.1, from coordinate 24,023 downwards.
TAAGGTATTGGCTCTTTTTTGTGTCGTCACATTAATTTATTTAGGCTTAAAATTTTTTATGAGTAAACATCCACCAAAAATCAAAAATATCTTGGTTAATCTATTTATGGCCATGATTTTGATTTTTGGTGGTAGTTCTTTAATCGATGAAGGGCTAAATATTAGTAAAAACTTTTACGGAGACGTGACTGCAGCAAATAAAGCAGATAAAACTGGTTCACCTGCTTTTCAAATTATTCAAAATAATGTGATTGATGTGAGTACGTTACTAGAAAATGATCCGAACAAAGTAGAACACATACCAACAGACAAAAGAAATGCTCTCACGGCGAAAAATTTTAAAACAGCGAATATCAATGGGATTATTACACCTGATCAAGCTAAGAAAATGTCTGAATCAAGTGATATTAGTACAGTACAAAAAGATCGGTTAAAGGCATTACAGTATCGACTAGAGTTAGACGATAATGGGAAAGAAATCCCTGTTCAAATTAGTGATGAAGGTTTAGCAAAATATGTGTATACTTCAGGCTATCGCCGATACATTAGTAGTCCAGGTATTATTTTAGCTGGTGAATCTTCTTTGTCGGTAGCCTATTTATTTATCTTGTTTACGATTGTTACTTGCATTATTGAGCTGGTATTTAAAAAATTCTATTTAGTGATTGCCGCGTCAACGGACTTTGAGACAGGACAACGGATGAAAAGTGCTATAGAAGATATTTCTCAATCCTTCTTGTTATTGGCATTTACGATTTTAGAATTACGAATCTATACATTAATGCTTTCAGGTATCGGTGATTTGCATGCGGCAGGAAAGATCAATGGATTCTTGTATGTTGTCGCTTTAATTGTACTAACCATTGCGCTATTCAAAGGCTCTCAATCAGTTACGAAAATTTTCGGCGTTGATACGAGTCTGAAAAACGGCAGCAATTCTCTTCTTAGCATGTTTGCCTTAGGAAATATTGCGAAAAATGTGGGTAGTGGAGCTAAAAACCTTGCAAGTGCTGGTAAGAGTGGTTTAAGCAATTTAAATGATATTCGTAAAAATGGATTTGGCAATCGAAAAGATGTTACCCCTGATAACGGGGAAGAACAATCAGACGATAAAGCTACAACTGTACCTAATAGTAAGAAAACAGTTTCCGAAATGTTCGGGAAAGCGAAAAATGGTGTTTCTAAAGCCGCAGAAGGTCTTGGTTACGTCAATGAACGTGGGTTAAAAGGAACAGCTGAAGATCTTACAGAAAAAGCCAAAGACACCTTAGAAGAGAAATTAGACGGCACGAGAGCCAAAGAATTGGCTGAAGCTGTGAAGAATCCATCCGAAGCACTAGAAAAACAAAAAGAAAAAGCTTCAGAAGTCAAAGAAGGACTAAAAGATGCGTATGGTGAAGGACAAGTCAATGCAGCAGTAAAAGCTAATACAACAACCGAAAAAGAAAATCAAGAAGGTGCAGCGATTCCTTCAGCCAAAGATCACCAAGATGAGTTGCATTCTAACGAAAATTCAGAAGAAGGACAAAATGGTCAATTACCAAAAACAGATCCAGAACAATATCGTTATAAATCTAACATTAATTCTGAAAATGAAAAGCACATTTCAGATTTACCAAAACGAAATCAAGAAGTACAAACGGATGAGGATTCCATCGATCTGCCAAATGATAATGGAGTCGAAGTTGGAACTGAAAAATCAACGAAAATTGGTTTACCTAAGGCACAAAATTTACCAATGAAAGATAGTCGTTTGAATCAATTCAAGGAGAATGATCAAAGCTTTGTTCACCAATCAACTGCAGGTACTGTTCAAATGAAATCAAGTCGTTTGCCTGAAAATGGGAATTTGACAACTATTTCTTACAATTTATCTGAAAGTGGTGAGACAGAGAATGCGTCCGTTCAAAATATTGTGACAAGAGAAGCTGCACCAAAACCTATTCAAAACGTTCATACAGGTTACAAGCCAGCAAATGTGGCATTTACTGCACCAACAAAAATAAATGTAACAAGAGAAACTAAAAACAGGAACAATGAATTGAAAGAACAACTATTGCGGGATATCAAACAGGATATCAAACCATAAAAGGCCTACAAGTTAGGCCTTTTTTCTATGTATGAAAAGGAGAAATCATTTATGGATAAATATATTAACATGAAAAATCCTCCAAGATTTAGTGGGGAATGGAAGTTTTTCGCCTTTTTCTTTTTAGATCTATTAACGCTTGGTGGTTGCTTTTTTTGGGCGAAAATAGTCAATAATCTTGTCCACTTACCACTCTTTTTTGCACTCTTGAATTATGGCTTATGGATTGCGATAGCTCTAGTGATTGTTTGGCGACCCTATAATAACCCAGGTCAACGCCAGATTTTTGCGATTATCGAATCTATTTTTTTTACGGACAAGAACCATTACCATGCCCTAGATCCTAACCGAAATTATCATGGTACGTATAAGGAGGATGAATAAATGCGAGTCAAAGGACAAAACTCTGTTGATAAGAAATCCATTTTGCAGTTTGGAAAACCAGAAGAACGATCGATCTTGGATTTATTTCCTTATAAATCCTGTACAGAAGAGGGAGTCTTAGTTACTAAAGAAGATCATTTTCAACGTTATTATCGTGTAGTTTCTACAGACGTGGAAGGATTAAACGAACAAGAGAAACTAGAACGAATGAATCAGTTGACCACCGTCATGCGTACGTATGTGCCAACAATTAAGTTAGTTAGTTTGACCACAGAGACGGATCTAACGGAACAAATCGTACAAAAGCGGCAATTATTAGATAAGAATCGTATGGAACAATCCTTAGGAAGAAATCTACAGCGATTAAGAAAATATGAAAAGAAATTAGTAGAGGAAATCCAGGAATTGAAACGAGCAGAACAAGAACGTCCTGACTTAAGCTTCTTTTTCGTCATTGAAGGAAAGACAATCAAGGATTTACAAACCAGAAATCGTCAGTTAATGCGATCTAGTGGCATTTTAGGGTTAAAACCACTCTACAAAAAAGAATTGATCAAGATTCTTTATCGAATGAACAATATGAATGATGAGTAGGAATGGAGAAGAGAGAATGAAATATCCGTTGATATGGTTAGAAAAAGATGTTCCGAAGGAAGAGACCACTAGAAAATTTCCTCACACTTTAAGCCTGAGTAAGTTGGGAAAAGGGCAATCTTTTCACCAAGTAAAGAATCAAACAAGAAGAGGTGATTGTACATGTTAGAAGCGATTAAAATAGCTTTTTCACCACAAAATGATCAAAAAGTACTTGATCCATTAAAGCAATTAGGAAATCGGGAAATAGAAATTTTAAAATCCAAAGGGTATGATTTAGATTTTTTAAAACAAGTGATGCCACAAGGTGGATTAAATTTCGATGAAGAGTATGTGACCTATGGAAATGGTTATTCACGGTGTGTGACAGTTTATCACTACACAAAAAATCCAACGCTTTTTTGGTTGGCCAATCTCATGAACAATCCTCATACAGTGGCCACACTCGATGTTAGCACAGATGAAAAGCAAAAAGTGATTGATCAAATCAATCGTGCCTTAGATGAATTAAATGATCGATCAGATAACGAACGAAAAGCGACTGACCGAAATAAAAGCGCAGAAGAATACCTGGAACTAGCGGAATATGCCCGAAAATTGACTTCTAATGGGGAAATTTCTAAACAAGTCAAAGTGAGAGTACATGTTTACGGAAACACGATTCAAGAAGTAGATGAACGGGCGCAGGAACTGATCGAAAATCTCAAAGGGATGGATTATCGTGCGGTGACTTATCTGCATAAAACCAAACGAGATTGGCAATCGATGTTTACCATGTTCGATGAACAAGCTGAATGGTTCGGAAATATCAAAGGGCAATCACTACCATCGTTAAACATTGGCGGAGGTTTCCCGTTCCACCACCAAACGCTAAAAGATCCAGGAGGTACACAATATGGGGAAACCATGACAGGCGGCCCATTTGTCTGGAATGCGACGTATAAAAATAGTGTACGGTTGTCTACTAATACCTTGCTTCTAGGAATGATGGGAGCTGGTAAATCGACCGTTCTTAAAATGATCGCGGAAGCCCATTTAGCTGCAGGAGACTTTATTTGGGGCTTTGAAAAGGGAAAAGACTTTATTCCTTTCTTAAAGGAATATAACGGTATTATGGTGCGCTTAGACGGATCTGACGGGATGATCAATCCTTTAGAAATATTTGCCACACGGACGTATGATGAAGCATCCAGTTTATATGACGATGGATCAGTCAAAGATTTGAAGATCAATGAAGCAGCGTCCTATCAAACACACTTAGACAAAGTGGTCTATCAGGTACAGTTAGTGAGTCCTCAGCTAAAAGGAACGATGAAAGCAGAATTTAAGACCTACTTAAATCGTTTTTATGAAGAGTATGGAACAGTACCACGCGGCTTTACTTCCTCAAATTCGCGTTCAAATACGGAGACGCAAGTCACAGGGAAAGATCCAGAAGCTTATCCGACGTTCAAAGAATTTTTAGACTTTTTAGGACAACTGGAATTACCAGGTGCTTCCCAAGAGAAAAAGAATCGAAAAGAAGAAATGGAATCCATCGTAGAATCCTTATGTGAGACGTATGGCATGATTTTTGATGGTCACAGTACGATTCGACACCTTGACCAACAACAGTTGGTCTTTTTTGACATTGACTCTATTACAGGTTTAGATCGTGGGGTACAACAATGTCAGATGTACATGGCTATGACGTTGATTTGGAATCAGGCATTGATTCAAGGAAGAAGACAACGACGTTTAATTAAAGAAAAACAAATGGAAGAACAAGACTTCAAACGCTTCTTGGCGATGATTGATGAGTGCCATAATGCGATTAATCCAGATTTTATTGAAACGGTAAATTATGTCACAAACTTTCAACGAGAAATGCGTAAAGTAGAAGCAATGACTGTTTTAGCTACACAATCCCCACAAGAAATGGTGCCAGAAAATATGTCTTCTGAGAACTTCTCGAAACTGAAGAAAGTCTTTGAATTTTCTTCTACGAAGATCTTTATGCGTATGGATGAATCTATTTTACGTCATATAGAAGGATTAGTTGGTAAATCAATGACGAACTCAGAATTAGAATCCATTCCTCAACAAAATCAAGGAGACGCTGTGATCAATTTTGGCTCAAAAGAAACCATTCGTGTTCATTTTAGTCCGAACAAACGTCAATTAAAATTGTTTGATGGAGGAAAATAATGGAAAACCAAAATGAAAGTTTAATCAAGCAGTATGTTAAGCGTCGTGCAAAGCGACGCTTATTTTTGTGGTTGTTTGGTACTTCTGCAGGTTTGATGACTATTTTGATCACTGTGTTCGTGACCCTTTTTCTAATACTTGCGGCGGGTTCGATTGATAATTCGGATTCAGATTCAAGCAGTGGTGGCGAAGCTTTTACAGGAGAATATTCGGAAGGATTACCGATTTATAAAGAAATCAAAGGGAGAGGCCCATTTTCAGATGAAATTGCGCAATATGCGGTAGGAGCAGCCGTAAAATACAAATTATTGCCAAGTGTGATCCTATCGCAATACGGGTATGAATCGGCATTTGGAACGTCTCTATCTGCTAAAAACGACTTGAATTTTTTCGGAATTACCTGGTTTGATGGTTGCTTGTTTCCAAAGGGTACTGCACGAGGAATTGGTGGTATTGAAGGTGGCTGGTACATGAAGTTTCCCAACTCAAAAGCCGCATTCTCTTATTACGGATTTATGGTAGCTACGCAGTCAAACTTTAATGCAAGCGTAGGAAATAAAAGCCCTGGCGCAAGCTTATTGATTTTAGGACGAGGTGGTTATGCAGCTGCAGGAATTACTGAAGATAGTCCGTATTATACAGGTTGTATGTCAATTATCACTTCTAATAAATTAACCGAATATGATGAATTCGCCATCAAACATTGGGGTGAAGGTGGCAATAACAACGGCACGATTACTGGTGAATGGACGAATCCATTCCCTGGCAGCAGTTTAGATAAAAGTTCCTTTAGCGGTGGGCAATTATTTGGAACGAATCCAGGGGGAGAGTTCCGACCAAATGGTTTCCATGACGGATTAGATTTTGGTTCAGTCGATCATCCAGGAAGTGAAATTCACGCGGTGCATGGAGGAAAAGTCGTGTACGTTGGTAATCCTGGTATTTCAGGTTTAGGTGCATGTGTGATCGTGATTAATTACGACGGTTTGAATATGGTGTATCAAGAATTTGCGAATAGTACAGGAAATTCTCGTGTGAAGGTAGGCGATCAAGTAAAAGTTGGTCAAGTAATCGGGATACGAGATACAGCACACTTGCATTTAGGGTTCACTCGCATGGATTGGCGTCAAGCACAAGGACACGCATTCACAGATGATGGTACATGGATTGATCCATTACCATTTTTGAATAGCAGCAAAAAATAGATCAGGAGAAAAAATATGGAAAATAAAACTTTAAAAATCGTCTTAACAGCTGCAATTAGCGTTAGTTTAATCGGCAATATCGCATTGTTTTGGCAGCTGAAAGAAGAACAAGAGACAAATACCTTTAAAATTGAAGAAGTGGCTAAAAACGCGTCTGAGAAGCTCAAAAAAAATTCCTCTGAGGCACAGGTGAAGATCGACAAGTTAAATCAAACCATCAATGAGAAAAACCAAGAAATCGATCAGCTGAAGCAACAAGATGGCACAAAAGCAAAAGAGGAAGTCACTGAAGCACAAAGAAAGACGGCAGAAGAGTTCGGTCAATTGGCCATTGATAAATCATTAAGCAGAAATGAATTAACGGAAAAACTAAAAGATGTCGCAACCCAAGAAGTGATCGACAAATTAAGTCCTGCAGACGATGATCACCAACATGATGATTACGGAAGTTACTCTTTTACATTAGGTGACGTGCAAACTTACGCTCAAACAAGCAGTGTAAAAGAGGAACAAAATTTTGTGGTATTTGTTGATTATACAATCGGCAATCCTCAATTTAAAGATGTCAAACCGCAAAAAATAAAAGGTGGATTAACTGTCACTGAAAAACAAGTAGATGGTCAATGGAAAGTCACAGACTTTAGTTATTTCACTCGTTAGGAGGAAGAAAATGAGTAAGAAAAAAGGAGCAAGACAACGTTTCAAAAAACGAAAAAGTTATCTTAGATGGCTGGGAATCTTTATGATTCTCGGCTTTTTGATTCTTGCTAGTCCGATTTACACACATAAAAAGGTAGACATACCAGATGAAGTAAGCACGAACGCATTTTTAAACACGAAGGAACTGACGATGGTTTCAAAAGAAAAAGGAGCGAACCAGCAATTAGTTTTTGAATTTGCGATCGACGATGAAGATCAAAGCTCATTAAAAGAACTGGCTAATCTTAATTATCGCGTAGAAGTAAAGACAGCTAAAGGGGATTATCAAGCAATAAAAGCCAAAGTGATCAAGGTGTCTGATGATTATTTTGTAGTGAAGTTAGCACATGTACCAGAAGAATATATCGCCATGCGTTTAACCATTATTCCTGAAAAAATTGATCCTAAAGTGGATATGCAAGAACCACAAGATCTGATTTATTACGTTCACGAAGATAAGGTTAAAGATCAAGTGAAAGATGAAGATTATGAACAACATGCGATCAATTACAAAGTGAAAGGATACAAGAAAGAACAAAAAGCAGCACAAAAACAAATTGAATCCTTCCAAGCAACCATTGATTTGAATGAAGAATTAGTGAAGAAACTAAAAGATCAATTGCCTTATCAAGTTGCAGACGATCAGGAAAATACTGAAAATAAGATTAATAGTTACCAGCAAGAAATTGAAACATCGAAAACGCAAATGAAAGATCAAGAAGAGATCATTCAAAAACTTCAAGAAAAAATTGATCGTATGACAAAAGAAAATATTTAGAAGAATAGGTGGAGTAAAAGAAATGAAGCGAGCGAACTTGGTCGGCAAAGATACTTTCGCTGAGCAGAAAGTATTGATTAAAGCCTATCTCAAAGTTGTAAAAGCTAAAGAAATATGTCAAGAAGTGCATTTATCTAACACAACAATATCTGAGTTGAAGAATGGTAGAAAGAGTTTAGATACCTTAAAATTCAGATCATTTGAAGCTTTGTATTTAGCTGCTAAAAAATATTTTACGGCTGAAAGAAAATAAAAACAGGAGGATTTTATGTGAAAAAAGTATATCAAAAATGTTTATGGATCAGCTATATCACCTTAGGTATAGCTGTTAAAGAGATGGGAGAAAACATTAACCACGATTCTAACACAAACATCAAGCACATAAAACATTTAACACTCCTCCTTTCTGGCTGAAGATTTCAACCAAACAGGAAGACAGCGTATCAATTATAGCATACACTTTTTCTTAAATTCATTTTTCATATGACAAAATATTTCCTTCTAATCGACAAAGTTAGAAGGATTTTTTATTGTCTAAATACACAAATAACCTTAATTTTTAAAGAGCATAAGGAAACGTGGGAACACTTTTTAAAAAAAGTGTTCCAATAGGCTGTGCCTATTACGTTTCTCAAAAATAAATGTGGGAACAAAATATTTAAAAATAGGATAGTGAAAGGATAGTGAAGGATAGTAAAAGGAGGGTAGTAGGATAGCAAAAAGGATAGGCTCCTTTTCGCTATCCTTTTTAAATTGGAGGAATTAATATGGAAGTAAGAATAAGAAATGTGGATGAGAAAATCGTAAGAGAAATTGATCGAAGATGTGACGAACTAAGTAACCGTACGGGTAATAAATGGAGTCGTAACGATTATTTAAAATTACTAATAGAAAATGATTTTGATCGTCCTTTGATGGAATATAAAAAAGAAAAGTTTGATCAGTTATTAGAAAAGTTTTCAGAAATTCAAAGCTATAACACAAAGATATTAGAAGAATATGTTAGCCAAAACAATCGTATTTTAGAAATCTTGATCGAGCAAAATAGAGGAAGTGAACTTTGATATGGCAAAGGTTATAGACAAACACATTTACTTTCACCAAACACATATCGATGTGTTGGATGAGATTATTTCTACTCATGCAGAAGTTAAAAACTATAGTGAAGCCGTTCGGTTTCTATGTATGAATTATGATCCAGAAATGGAGAAAAAAGTAAATTCCAATCAAGCAAAGTTGAATGGAATGAGTAAAGAAATTTCTATTTTAACCGAAATGGTTTCAGAGTTTGCAGATCTTCATTTGAAAGATACAGGAATACTAATTGGTACAAATTCAACGGTTTACCAAGAAGCAAAAGAACGTGTGGAAGGAAAAATTAAATCTAATCAAACCAAAAAATATTCCCCTCAGTTGAAGAAGCCTGTGAATGAATCTGTTTATGCCAGAGTAGATCCATTTGATCCAACGAAGATTCTAAAAAGATAAAAGTAGAAGGGGAACATGATGAATAAATCGCCTGCAGTCATTCTCACTTGTCAATTTACCTTGCCCAATAAAAAATCTTTTTCAACATACATTGATTATATGACAAGAGAAAAAGCGCTGGAAGAAATGGAACGACGTACGCCTGAAGAAGAACAGGAACTGCAACGAATCAAGAATGCTTTAGAGGATTTTTATATTCCTGAAGGAGAAACTTTTTCGGAGAGTAAGACGGATAAAGAATTCAGCGAAACGTCGAATGAAGCTCAATCTTTGATGGGAAATGGAATCAACTTTGACAAGTTAGAGGAACAAGATTTTACCAAATATCTTTCTTATATGACCCGTCACTATGCGTTAGAACAAAAGAAAGAACTGACGCAAAGTGAACAAAAAGAATACCAACGCTTGAACCAAGCAATAAAAAAATATCAAACAGAGCCACACAAAAAAGCTTCAGGAAACCTTCCTGGAGTTTTTTCTATGGCTTCAGACGAAGTGAAAGGAAGTGATCTGAAGGAGATTAAGCAAATCTTCCAAAGAGGACAACAAAAAGGCTCAATCATTTATCAAGATGTTGTCTCTCATGATAATTCGTATCTTGAAAAAATAGGATTGTACGATCCCAAAACAGATACTTTAGATGAAGAAGGATTAAAAGCAGCTGGAAGAAAAATGATGGAGACATTATTCGAGAAAGAGCAACTGAATGAAACAGGCTACTGGATGGCAACGATTCACCGCAATACTAAACATATCCATATTCATTTTGCAGTTGTTGAAAAAGAAAATACGCGTAAACCTTACACTGAGGTTGAAAATGGTGTGAGTTATATCGTACCGAAAGGTAAGAGAAGACAAGCAACATTAGACGCAATGAAGACCAATTATGTACATGAGTTAGAACGTTTTTCTTATGAAAAGGATCGAATGATTGGTATGGAGAAACGAAATTTATTGACACGAAAAAGTGATTTGCGTAACAGCTTAACAAAAGTGGTAAAAGAGCCAGTACGTTATGATCGACACGCAATGAACTTATTAAATGAAGTATATAGAACCTTACCTGAAAAACGTTCGGAATGGAATTATGGGGATGAAAATCGAACTAAACTTTCACCATACACAAGAGAGAAACTCGACGAGTTAACCCAATATGTGTTAACAAAAGAACCTGAATATCAAGAATATATACAGATTTCAAAAGCATTGAAAGAAGAAGCAGAAAGTCTTTATGGGGAAAGCAAGAGAGAATCAAAGGATGCAGAGAAAAATGCTCTCTTTGATTTAAAAAAGCGCACAGGAAATGCCATCCTAACAGAGCTGAAGAGACAGGATAGTCAAATAAAACCATTAATAGAAAGTGTTGATCAGATGCAATCTATTTACAATGAACGATCCTTTCGAACGCTTAAACAATTGCCAACGAATGAATACAAATATAGTTACGAAGAATTCATGAAGCGCAGGAAACAATTCCAACAAAGAGTTGTCACACAGCGGAGTTTACGTCAATTAAATCGAACGATTAATGCCCATGAAGAAAAATACCACGCAAGTAAAGCATACGAAGAGCAACAACGAAGAATTCAAATGGAACAAGAAAGACAGTAGGAGGAAGAGAAATGAAACGATATTTGAATCAATGGAAAGTCATAGAAGGATCACTAAAAAAAGAACGAATCGAACAACTTCCCGATTGTTTGGAAAAAGAGCATTTGTTCCAGATAAGAGAAATGTTGAGAAACGAACAGTTTGATCCAAATCAATTTTTAGTCGTTGAGTACCCAGCTACTGGTGTGTATTGTTGTAATCATGTGAATGGTGAAAAATATTTTATCATTCAAGAATATGAGGGCAAGTTAGCACCTTATTATACTACTTGGGAAATGAATGAAGAGGGAATCAATAACTTTCCATGTAAAAGCATTGAAGAGTCCATTTCACTCACAGAGTGTTAGTTGTTAAGTGAATAAAAGAAGTAAAAGAGTCCTGAACGTGATTGTCCAGGACTCTTTTTTTCAATGAATTGTTTTCCGCCAATTTATTGAGTGGTGCGATTTCCGACTACATTATATCAAAAGAAAGGAGGAAGAAGAAATGGCTTATTCAACTATTGGAGTTGTTGTTGAAAAAAGCAGAGACAATCTCGTTTTTGTGACAGAAATTCAAACAGGCAGATCTTTTGTCGTCACAGACAAAGCGGCAAAAGCTTATCAAAGTGGCGATATTTTAACGTTAAATCTGACTACGAAGACGTTCGTCGATGCGACAGAAGATTATCCATTTGTTTAGGAGGAAACGGACATGGCAGAAGAAAAAGAACCACTAGACAATAGTCGTTTGGGAAAATCCAAAAGAAAATTAGTACGATTGCAAAATGAATTAAACGAACAAATTGAAAAGATGTTTGAACACCAGAGAAAGACCAACGGTCAACCAATGAACGATAAGAGAAATGGGCATTCTTGGTTTAGGCAACAAGAGCGAATCGAAAATAAAGTGCATAGTCTGAGAGAAGAGATCAAGCAACAAGAAAAACAAGTAGAAAAACTTGAAAGACAAGAAGAGATAAAGGAAATGGGCTATAACAAGTACGGCGGACTGGATATGACGATCGAGAATATTCCAAGAATCAAAGAAGAAATCGAACGCTTTGAAAAAGGTGAATCGACTTTTTCAGCCGCTACGATCCGAAAATACCAACGGAAATTGGAAACATTAGAACAGCTGAAAGAAAGATCGGAAAAAGGAAAAGAAAACCTTCTTCCTGAAGTACAAGCAATCATTGACAGCGGACGAGTGACGCAATGGAAAAAAAATCCGACCATTTATTTTCTGAAAGGCTATCGAAAAGTCGCTTTAGAACTGAATGAAAACGGGGAATTTGAGGAATCTAAAAAATACCAAGCCACGTCGGAAGAGGAAAAAGCAGCTGTTCGTGAATTACTTGAAGAGGCTGTACCAACTGATTCTTTGAAGGAGAAAGAAAACGATCATTTTTATCGAGTAGAATTCAACGAAAATGATCCAGAAAAAGGATTGAAAAGTTATGGTGGGGAGATCGTAACATTCGAATTGATCGATCAACTCAAAACGTTGGATAACCAATACGCCGCAGAAGCAGGTTATTATAAATTCTATTTTGAAGAAGTGAAGAACGGAGAAGTAGTCGATCAGATCCGAATGGATCTAGGGGATGGCGTCAACAGTAATCAACCCATCTATTTAGAGTTAGCAAAATTGTGCGAACAAGTACCTGAGAAGGAACAAAAACAATCGGTCAAAAATGAACCTGTCTCGAAAGAACAAATGCAGTCGAAAGAAACAAAAACAAAACAAAAGGGCTATCAAAAACGAACGGCAGAAGAGATTAAACAAGAAGTTAAATCCCTTTCGCAACAGGCACTGGATGCGGTGAAAAAGCATACTCATTCTCCTGAAGACGTCAAAGAACTTTTGAACTTTATGTCTCGTTTTCCAGAACGATCCTTTAGAAATCAATTATTGATTGAGGAACAATTTCCAGGTGCAACGGCTTGTTTAGGTCGTGCCGCGTTGAAAAAAGAAGGAATCTATATCAAAAAAGGGGAACAAGGGAACAAGATCTTTGTCAGAAAAACGGTCAAAGGATTTTATGAGAAAGGACGTGGCTTTGTTCGAGAAATAGAAGCTACACCAGAAGATAAAAAACGAATCGAAAGTGGTCAAATCGAAGTGATCAAAAAAACTTACTACACGATTGAAAAAGTGTTTGATATCACACAAACACAGTTAAAACCTGAAGACTATCCGAAAATCTTTCCGAACCGTGTCTTTGATTTTCAATTGGATAAAAAAGGACAGTCAGAACTTCAAGCTGGGATTCAAGCGGTAGCCAACAATATTGGAATACAAATTCGAGATATGACAGAAAGTGAAGTCTATCAAAGAGAATTAGGACAAGCACGTGGGGCGTATGTTCGTAACGAATTTACTGGCGAAGAAGAAATCGTCATGAATACTCGAAATACTCCTACGCAGCATTTAGCTACAAGTATTCATGAATTAGCCCATGCAAGAATGCACAAATTTTCAGAATTAGATACCGCAACTAAAGAATTGCAGGCAGAAATGACTTCTTATATTGTGTGCAAACATTTTGGAATGGACACGTCGGAGAAAGCTATTCCTTATATTGCAGCATGGACGAAGAATGGTCAGACGTTGGATAATAAGGAAGCTGCGGAACGTGGGAAAATCATGAATGATGTCAGCCGTGTCGCAAATGAATTCATTCAAACCATTTCTAATGAAATCAATCAATACAGAGAAAGAGAACCAGAGATCCAACCAGCAGAAGTGAAGCAGGAGCATAAAAATACTGTAGAAACGGCAGAACAAAAGAATATTGTTCCTGTTGGTTCACTTTGGATCGACAAGAAAGACGGGAAAGTAATGGAAGAAGATACGGGTCGAACGTTACATTTGAAGGATGCGGCGTTTATTGAAGATCCGCAGCATAATCAAGTAATTTTAAAAGGAAAAAGTTATGGAAAAGAGATCCAAACGGCGTTACCTTCAGAAGAATTTGCGCTAGGAAATCCATTCCGATTTTCACTTGAGACAGTGTCAGAAGTGGCAAAACGAAAAAATGAAATCTATTATGAACAACAATTGTCACAAAAAGAACGTGTATAAAACAAGTAAAAAAGACTATCTGAAAAACGGATAGTCTTTTTTCTTTTGGGAGGTTTTAAAATGACCGAGAAAAAAATGAGTCTTATTGATCGATGTAAACAGATCGATATAGTGGATTTTGCTCGAAACAATGGAATGGCTGTAGTCAATAAAGGACGAGACTATCGCTTAGAAGACCATGATTCATTTGTTTTTGATCGAAGAAAACAACGTTTTTATTGGAACAGTCAAAATATTAGTGGCGACATTATTGAATTAGCTAAACTTTTTTTCATAGACAAAGAGATCCAAGACCCTAAGCAACAATTTAAAGCAGCCACTGATTTTATTCTAAAGAATGAAGACAAAACAGAACGAGTGGAAAATCTTCATTTTGAGACAGAAAAGTACAAAGATCACCCCGTTGATTATCAACCACTCACAGAAAAAGGAAGGAATTATCTGAAGGAAGAACGAAAACTACCAGAGTGGCTGATTGATTATGCAGAAAAAGAAGGGTTAATTGCTGAACTAAAGCCGAAACATGAACGGCAAAATTTTTTAGTTGGAGACGACCGTTTAGATCATGCAGTTGCTTTTTTATGGAAAGATCCACTGACAGGAGAGACAGTAGGGGCAAGTTATCAAGGAACGATCGTCGATTTTAATCGTTTCGGTAAACGGGGAACGTATAAACACATTGACAAGAATCCTACGCCAAATCGCGGATTTAATTTAAAAATAGGCGATCCGAAGCATTTAAAATTCTTTGAAAGTAGTATTGATCTGTTAAGTTACGCTGCATTGAATCGGGAGAAACTACAAGATGCCTGGTTAGTTTCGATGGACGGGTTAAAACATCATGTAATCAGTCATTACGTTGAAGAGTCGATTTCTGAATTAAGTCGAAAACAAACATTTCCTCAATCGATTGAAGTATGTGTGGACAATGATCGTGCAGGACATATTTTTTATGAAAAAGAACAGATGAAGGGAATCGTTGATCCTTTTACCAATAAGAAAATCCGTTGTGAGCGAGGAATTCCAAATGATTGGCAAGTACCTAAAGAATACAAAGCTACTTATGAAGCAGTCGCAAAAGAAATGAGTGTTGAACCTGAAGCAATTATGGCCATACACAAAACTGAAACTAATTTACAGCTGACAAATCAATTGGTGTCTGCTCATGATGTTCAATCTACGTTTGGAAAGATGTTGGCGAAGGGCGAACCAGTAGAAACAATTGATTTGAAAGAAGCATGTACCACGGTCGCGAAGGAACTGAAAGTATGTGAACGCGCAGATGGAACATACAACTTTGATCGTTTTTATAGTAGAAAAGCCAACATAAAAGACGTTAATGCAGGAATCCTTCTTTCCTATAAAGCAGAACAATACTACAAAGGCTATAAAAAGCATGAACATGAATTTGTACCTGAAGTGAAAAAGGATTGGAATGATCAATTGAAGCATGAGATCCAGCAACAAGAAATCAGAAAGCAAAAACGTGCGATGTTGTTTCAACAAGGCAGACAACAAGAAAGGGAGTGAAGTCGTCACTATGAAAACCGTCATTTTAGCAGAAAAACCGTCACAAGCGAAGGCTTATGCCGATAGCTTCTCTAAAGCCACCCGAAAAGACGGGTATTTTGAAATCCAAGATAGATTGTTTCCTGGTGAAACTGTGATCACGTATGGTTTTGGTCATTTAGTCGAGTTAGATTCGCCCGATATGTACGATGAAAATTGGAAACAATGGTCATTAGAGCATTTGCCTATTTTCCCTACACATTATCACTATCATGTTCCTAAAGATAAGAAAAAGCAATTCAAGGTGGTGAAACAGCAACTTCAATCGGCCGACACCATTATTATTGCGACAGATAGCGATCGTGAAGGGGAACTGATAGCTTGGACGATCATTCAACAAGCAGGCGCCGATCATGGAAAGATATTTAAAAGACTTTGGATCAACTCCTTAGAAAAAGAAGCCATTTATCAGGGATTCCAGCAATTACGAGACGCAGAAGAGACCTATCCCAAATTTGAAGAAGCACAAGCACGCCAGATCGCTGATTGGTTGATCGGCATGAACGGCAGCCCACTGTATAGTTTACTCTTGCAGCAAAAAGGCATACCAGGAAGTTTTTCCTTAGGCAGAGTCCAAACCCCAACGCTTTACATGATTTATCAGCTGCAGGAAAAGATTAGAAACTTCCAAAAAGAGCCTTATTTTGAAGGAAAAGCCCAAGTAATCGCTCAAAATGGCGCATTTGATGCGAAGCTTGATCCGAATGAAACCCAAGCGACGCAAGAAGCATTTGAAGATTATTTAAAAGAAAAGGGGGTTCAATTGGGAAAACAGCCAGGTACGATCCACCAAGTTGAAACCGAGAAAAAAAGTGCGGCAAGTCCACGTCTTTTTTCTCTATCCAGCCTTCAGTCTAAAATGAATCAGCTCATGAAAGCTAGTGCCAAAGATACTTTGGAATCCATGCAAGGGTTGTATGAAGGGAAATATCTAAGCTACCCACGAACAGATACCCCTTATATTACAGAAGGGGAGTATGCGTATCTGTTGGATCACTTAGACGAATACAAACACTTTTTAAAGGCCGAAGCCATTCCTACTCCTATTCATACACCGAATAGTCGATATGTGAATAATAAGAAAGTCCAGGAACATTACGCGATCATTCCTACAAAAACGGTCATGACGGCAGCGGCTTTTGAACAATTAAGTCCACTGCAGCAGGCCATTTATGAACAAGTGTTAAAAACAACGGTGGCCATGTTTGCGGAAAAATATACCTATGAAGAAACAACGATCTTGACGCAAGTTCAGCAGCTTCAGTTAAAAGCAATCGGAAAAGTGCCGGTAGATCTTGGTTGGAAGAAGTTATTTGGAAAAGAGAGCGACGGAAAAGAGAAGGAAGAAGAGCCACTACTTCCTAAAGTGACAAAAGGAGAAATGGTGACGGTAGATCTACAAGTCCTTGAAAAAGAAACCAAGCCACCACAACCTTATACCGAAGGTACGTTGATCACTGCGATGAAAACAGCTGGGAAAACCGTGGATAGTGAAGAAGCGCAATCCATATTGAAAGAAGTAGAAGGAATCGGTACAGAAGCGACACGGGCAAATATTATTGAAATCTTGAAACAAAAGGAATATATCAAGGTAGAGAAAAATAAGCTCGTGGTGACGAATAAAGGGATTTTGCTTTGCCAAGCCGTGGAAAAAGAGCCGCTGCTTACGAGCGCCGAAATGACCGCCAAATGGGAAAGCTACTTATTAAAGATTGGAGAACGAAAAGGAACACAAACCACTTTTCTAGCTAATATCCAAAAATTTGTCTCTCACTTATTGGAAGTCGTACCAGGGTAAATCCAATCCACTGATTTTGGATCGACGTTACAAGAAGTGAAAGCAGCCAGTGAAAAGCAAGAAGCCGCGCGTCATTTAGGAATTTGTCCAAAATGCCAGGAACAAGAAGTCATACTTTATCAAAAGGTGGCAGCATGTACGTCTGAAGTCTGTGATTTTAAATTATGGACAACGATTGCCAAAAAGAAACTCACAGCGACACAGCTGAAGGAGATCATTCAAAATAGCCGAACAAGCCAACCAGTGAAAGGGTTAAAAGGTCAGAAGGGTTCATTTGAAGCAACGATTGTTTTAAAAGAAGACTTCACTACAGACTTTGAATTTTCTGAAAAGAAAAAAACGAACTTCAAGAAAAGAACACGCCGCACTGCAAAATAATGGAGGGTTAATCTTATGCGTAATACCACACACAAACAACAAGAAATCGAAAATCAAAAAACCAAAATTCGTTCAGAACAGGAAAAAATGCGTGCCAGCAAACGAAGACTGCAGCAATTAAAGAACCAGCAACGGATTCAAAAAGAAATCGAATTAGATCGATAAAATCTTCCTGATTGTTGTATACGTATAAACTTATGTTATACTATATTTATAAGTTTATACGTATACAAAGGAGGGAGAAAATGACAAAAGCAATGGTATATAAGCTACTAGAAGAATTTAATGGAACTTTGGCTTTGAAGGATGCTAAAAAAGCGGGCATTTCTCCTGTTACGATCAAACGTATGGTAGATCGAGGGGAGCTGGATCGAGAGTATCCAGGCTTTTTCACCTTACCTGGTCAATTTCCTGATGAATTGTTTATGGCGCAAAAAAAATATGAACGCGGCATTATTTCGCATATCACCGCGTTGGATTTATATGATTTAACGGATATGATCCCTAGACAGATCGATCTAACCGTACCTTACGGTTATCACGTTTCTGAAAAGGGGTTGAAGGAATTCGCGGTTGAGTTACACTATTCAAAAGCGGAATGGTATGAATTAGGCAAGATCGAAATAAAGAGTCGCTATGGGAATCCTGTTATAGCTTATGATCCAGAAAGAACCTTGTGTGACATTTGGAATCCCTGGTATAACGTTGAGGATGAAATCAAAGTAAAAGCAATCAAAAACTACATGGAGTCGGACAGAAAAAATCTTAGAAAATTGAATGAGTATCGACGAATTTTGCCTACAGATAAAACGATGCGCTCTTATATTATGGCTTTAAATTAAAGGAGAAGACACATGACACCTACGCAATTAAAAGCAAAAGTGAAGAATATTTCTAGAGAAAAAGAAGTTGATCCGCAGCTTGTTTTAAGACATTTTATGATGGAAAAATTCTTGGAAAAAATCTCAGAGTCTCCTTATCGTGAAAATTTTGTGTTAAAAGGCGGCTTCTTAATTGGCTCAAAGTATGGCATTGAAAATCGTACAACCAAAGACATTGATACGACTTTACGGGAAATGAAAGTAACCAAAGAAACATTAACAACGGTTCTAAACGATATTTTTTCAACGCCGACGAAAGAAGGCATTCAATTTGAGATTCAAGGAATGAAAGAAACGAGAGAAGCCGATTACTATCCAGGATTTAGCTTACGTGTGCTGGCACATTTGGAAAATATGCGGCCAGATTTTAAGGTAGATGTGACTACAGGTGACTCGATCTATCCTGCAACGATCACTCACAGTCATAAATTGATGTTTGAAGATCGAACGATTCCTTTGGAATCTTATCCTACAGAACAAATTATTGCCGAAAAATTAAGTGCAACCTTTGATTTTTTAACAGATAATTCGAGAGGAAAAGATTTTTATGATCTCTATACTATTCCTAAAATGGAAAAGATCGATGAGAAGACCTTGAAAGATAGTGTGAGAAATACATTTACACGTCGAGGAAAAACTGATCCGTTAAAGATTTATTACGAAAAGGATATGGATGTACTGAAAAATAGTCATGAGCTAAAAAATACCTGGAAGAAATATCAAAAAAGCAATCCTTATGCTGCGTCGATCACGTACGAAGAGACAATGGATTCGATTAGTAATTTGATGGAAAAAGTGATTCACGTCGAAGAAAAAGAGCGAAAAATAGCTTATCAAAGACACCAACAGATGAACAGAGAAATGGAGAGATAAAAATGATCAATAATGTAACTTTAGTAGGACGGTTAACCAAAGATCCAGATTTACGTTATACCGCAAGTGGCACAGCAGTGGCTACTTTTACCTTAGCCGTTAATCGTAATTTCACGAATCAAAACGGCAATCGAGAAGCTGATTTTATCAATTGCGTGATTTGGCGCAAACCAGCAGAAACGATGGCGACATTAGCTAAAAAAGGCAGCTTGATCGGCGTTGTCGGACGGATTCAAACACGGACTTATGACAACCAGCAAGGACAAAGTGTGTATGTGACAGAAGTTGTAGCTGATAACTTCCAACTATTAGAAAGCAAAGCAGCGACAGAGAGCCGTGCGCACGCTGATCAATCGTCCACGAGTCCAAGCACCACCACTTTTGAACAACGGGATACAGCGACGCCTAACAACAATGGATTGAACGCTTCACAGAATCCATTTGGTGGACAATCAATCGATATTAGCGATGATGATCTACCGTTTTAAGTAGCATTTTCTATTGGTTGCATTTGCTACGGTTTATGTTATAATTTAGTCAACAAAAAGAATTTTCAATCTATAACCAAAAACCACTAGCTGGCGGGCTAGTGGTTTTCTTTTACGTTTCTATTATAAGAATTAACGGGTAGGCTTACTGTCTTTCTTGGCAAATTTACAATCAAGCCATTTGCAGATATAGTGCGCGGCTACTTCTGCCATGATTGCAAAAACAAAATCAAAAAGAATTTTCAAACCTATAACCTCCTCCCCTTGCCAGATTAGGCCGGGGTAGCAGACAGCAAGACTATTATAGCATAATTGAAATATCCAAATGATTGGATTTTTGCTATAATTTTAGCGAGGTGATCGTGATGAACAAATATGTTGGTTTGCTTGATAAAATCCGAGTAATAAAAACACAACCATTATTGGTTCGCTTTACTTTACAAACAATTCATGAATCGATTAATTGTGTAGTTGCAGATATTGAAATTATCGATAAATTGCTAATTATGGATGATGGAAAATACAATATTGTCGTCACAGGTCACTTCAATAAACGAAATCAGCTAGTTATTGCTAGCATGTATATTAGAAATCCCGATCATTTTACGCGATCGATGGGCATATAAAAAAAGAAGAGTTGCAATCCTAATGTAGGACTGCAGCTCTTTTTGTTTTACATAGAAACAAGAAAAATGAAAAGGCCTTTTTAGGAAGGCGCGAGCGCCTTCTCAATTGAAAAACCTCTCTCACTCCAACCGCCACCGCCGTTCGAGAAGAAAGGAAGTGAACGTTGCACGTTCACTAAGATAAAGGGTCTTGCAAAGCAAGACAAAATAGAAAAAACTTCCTCTCACCAAAAGGTTCGTTCCTGTTCGTTATCTCTTTATTGATTTGCCAGACCGGCAACAAGTTGCCTTTTATCACCAAAAAGCGACAAGGACAAGGGTAAATGGCACGCTGCGCGCCCTTGTCCTTGTCGCTTTTCGTTGATTCATTCTGGCCAACAAATCAATAAAGAAAGAACTAACGAAAGGAAGTAAAACCTTTCCTAAGAGGAGGCAGAATCAATCATGCGAAAGAAATTTGATTATTGGGGTGTTCCCTTCAGCGAATTATTCCCAAACTATCATGCACCACATACTGTCGAATGCGATTGTGGACAAAGAGCGAAATGTATCAAAAGCTATCGTTTGTATCAATGTCCAACATGCGGAAAAAAATACACCTTGTCTTATGGCGATTATATTTTGATTGATGAGAAAGGAAAGAAACGCTGATGAAAGCACAACATAAATTATTGACTGTAAAAGAAGTCGTTCAAATTTTGGTGGACAAAGAAGTCATTTCTGAAAAAGTAGCAGAAGCTTTACTTATTCCGCGGTACTGGACGATAGAAACCCCTTTAGTAGAGGATGCACCGACTATGCTATTTGAAGACCTAGTGAAGATTGCAGGATGTGAACTGCATTATCAAGAAAACTTGGAAACTTATGAAAACGAATATTGGTTAACCAAATTAGAGAACTAAAAAGGAGAAAAAAATATGGCTCAAAATTACTATGACGAATTTGTCAAATTACCTTTAGATAAAATGGCACAAAAAATGGAGGATATGACGTTCCTATACAACGAAACACGTGTTCCAAAAAAACATTATAAAGAAAAATTGTCGGTAGCTGTGGAAGAAATGATTGAATCAGGTGTCGAAATGAATCTTATTGCGACGTACTATCGAACACTGGAAGAACTGAAAAAGCAAAATGCAAAATGGTTTTTCCAAGCCTTACTATGCTTGGAAGTAGGTGTCAAACCAAGCACTATTAAACCTTCTGAATACCAAGCTTTAGAACTAACGTATGCGAAATTTATCGAAACGAAAAAAGCCAAGACTGTTTCAAGTGAATGGTTAGATTATTTTGAAAATATCAATAAGTATGGCGCATATTACACCATGAAAAAGGAAGACAACGAAAATGAATAAGGTGATTTATCAACTAACAACGGATTCCATATCAACGATTTGAAAGAAAAAAAGGTCAATAATCATTTATACCGAAAAGTGAGAATGTGTGAAATAAGGACAAAAAAAGCCTAGTAACTAAGGGAATGGTTCTTATTTCGCACCAACCGCCCCCGCCGCTTAGGTGGTGCGAAATAAACGGGCAAAGCCCGATAACTTAAGAGAAAGAAGGTGATCCATTTGAACAAGATTATTCCCTTATTGTTAGTACTGTTTGTTGGCGAAATACTTATGCGAGATAGTGCAGCTGTACAGTTAAACCTCGCTGTATTTTTGGTAATACTGGTGTTTTGTTTGATCTTTTGGCGGTTTGTATTAGTCCTCGTGAGTCTACTATTCAAGATGATTGCAGCCATATTTTTCATGGGGTTATTTCGATGAAAGGAGAGAGTACCAATGCCAATTGCAATAGGAAATAAACGGTTACCCGTGACATTAGATGAAAAGAGACAAAAAGAATTGCAGCAACTAAAGCAGAAGTACGGCAAAAGTGAATCCAGGATTATGTGTATTGCGTTAGATTTATTGATTGCCAAGAAAAAGCAGGATTTGAGGTACCAGCACTAAGAAAGTGACGTCACTTTTTATACTAAAACCTAAAAGTGATATCACTTTTAGACAATGGAAAAGGTGGAAATAAGATGAAGAAAAAACAAACTAAACTATCGTTAGCAGATATTTTAACACAGTTAACCGCAACTGAAGATGGTGTTGTAGAATTTGAACGATCTGAAATTTCGGTAGTAGATGATCGTTACTTTAAAATGCCTTACTTTTTTGACCAAGCAAAGGTCATTTGCCTTTGTGGCTACGATGGGGTACGTGATTACTTTGGAATTAGAATTACTGAAGAAAAAGTCGTTTGGGTAAACAATCATACAGAATTAGGTGCGCTAGCCTTTGAAGGAACTGTATTGGACAATATCTCTATTGTATTCGAGGAAGAAAGCTTTACGCTTGAATGCGATAAGTTAACCCGATATATCGATCCAAAATTCTATGAGGATAAAAACCTGGCATGGGAACTGGCTTTATAGACAGAGTGCTAGTGCAAGTAAAGGAAGAAAGGAAGATCACCATGAAATACAATTTATTAGACCATAAGCGAATGTGGGTAGAGAAATTAGAGGAAGACTTAGAACAGTTGGAATTGTTAGGTCATAATAAGACTTCAACGGTGTATAAAGAAGGACTAAAACGAACGAAAAAAGCACAAAAAGAACTAGCAACACTGGAAAGTAGCGTTCAGAAAAAAGAAGTAGACTTAACACACACTTACCTTTAGGAGTAGAAAATGGCAGACAAGAGAAAAGAAAAGATTCAAAAATTACTGGCGCTTGCGGCGGATGTAAATGATGAGGAATCAATGAGCGCATTAGCCAAAGCCCAGCAATTGATGATGGACTATGATCTTACTGAAGATGAGATTTTCAATTATCATGAGCAGCAACGGATAGAAGCAGTAGAAACGCACGTGATCTATCGTGGACGTCCGCAAAAATGGCTGTATCGTTTATTTAGAAATTAAGATAAAAAAGGCTAGTTAACAGGTTTGTTGACTGGCCTTTTTTGATATGTTTGTACATGTTTTATTGTGTTTTAATTTTTCTCTTTTTTATAACAAGCTCCTTTTATAATAAATATTCCGAAAAGTGAAGACCATTTTTTATTTATTAAGACTATTATTATTAGTGAGATAAAATTTGATTGATCTTACAGAATATTGGTGACGATTATGACACTAAAGATACTATTTATGAAAATTTTGCAAAAATGTTCTGAAAATTACATATAATTGTTTTATAAAAAAGGGAGGCAATTATATGAAGAAAAAATTTAGTCAAGTCCATAATCCTGTGTAAAATACTATACAATGTTTTACCGGTCTCTCATTGATCAAACTTAATATATTTTC